>NZ_KV789254.1:0-107928 GCF_001807505.1 Corynebacterium sp. HMSC08D02
ATAAAGTTACACACACACCAACAACAACACAAATTGGCTGGTAGAAGTAGTTTATTGAGAAGGCGCTAACGGATCAGATTGCGTTCCCCTAACGCCTTCTCAAGGAGTTAGAAAAGGACAAAGATCAGAAGCGTGATTAGGAATGCCGCCACGGATTCTATGGTCTGCTGCAGCGTCCAAGTTTTCAGTGTGGTCTTGACGTCCATCCCAAAAAGACGGCCCACAAGCCAGAAGCCGGAGTCGTTCACTAGAGAGCAGCAAACCGAACCGGCCGCACACGCCAATGTAATTGCGACGATCTGAATTTCCGAGTAGCCGCCAGCCAGTACTGCTGGAGCCATCAATCCGGCCGTGGTTGTCAGCGCTACAGTTGCAGATCCCTGCGCAACGCGCATGATCACCGCTACCAAGTACACAGCGAGGATGACTGGAATTCCTAGTCCTTGCATGAGATCCGCGATGGCATCGCCGATACCAGACGCACGAAGAACTCCGCCGTACATGCCACCGGCACCAGTAATGAACACAACGGATGCAATTGGCCCTAACGCCGAATCGACGAGTTTTTCCAGCGCCGAACCCTTCACCCCACGTGAGGTCCCGAGCACTGGAAGCGCGACGAGAACCGAAATCAACAGCGCAATACCGGACTTTCCAAGGAATGTGAACGCCTGCGCCCAGGTTTCGTCACCTGTAATTGCGCCAGATTTCGTCGCAAAGTCGACACCCGTGTTCAGGAATATCAACAGCATCGGGAGCAGCAGAATCGTAATGACAGTGCCTGTTTTCGGCAATGACTTAATATCGCTGTCGTCCGAGTTGAAAACGGCGTTTGCTACTGACGTAAACGGGAACTTCTTTGCGCAATACTTACCCCACAAAAGGCCCGAAACATAAAACGTTGGAACTGCAACAATCAAGCCAAAAACGATCAGCAGACCAAGGTTTGTGTCGAAGAATGTCGAAGCAGCGACTGGTCCTGGATGCGGAGGCACGAAGACGTGCATGACAGAGAATGCAGCAACCGTCGGAATTGCGTAGAGCAAGATTGGTCCACCGATACGAGCGGCAACTGCGAAAATGATCGGCAGCATGACAACGAGGCCGGCGTCGAAAAACATTGGGAAGCCAAGCAAGAGCGAGGCCACACCAAGCGCCATCGGCGCTCGCCGCTCGCCGAACCTATCGATCATCGTGTTGGCGAGGACTCTAGCGCCACCGGAGTACTCAATAAGTTTGCCAAGCATCGCGCCCAAACCGACAAGAATACCGACGTCGCCAAGTGTGGATCGGAAGCCGCCCATCACAACGTCATACAGTTCTCCTGTTGGAATGCCTGCCGCGATAGCGGTCAAGACAGACACAAGAATCAGCGTGACGAACGCATGGACCTTGAACTGAATAATGAGCAAAAGAATGAGGGCAATGCCGACCGCAGCGATCCCCATTAAGGGGCCGACCGACAACGTCTGTTCCCAAGTTTCCATGAGCTATCCTGTCTCTTCTCAAGCGAGGCTTCAAGGCCGTATCGACGCACCGATCTACGGGGCGTCAATACGGAAAACTGGCTATAGCGTTAGAATACACATACTTCAGTGGGCGATCGTGCACTGCATCAATGTCAGGGCGACGCTTTCTTTAGCTACCCCCACTCGTGAAGCATCAAGGAGGGAAGAACATGCATGAAGCAGAGAAGCTACCCCCGGCGCACCTCATCCTTATGGGCGTGTGCGGAAGCGGAAAGACCACCATCGCCGAGATTCTTGCGCAGAGATCCGGCTTTGAACTTATCGAGGCTGATGAGTTTCATCCGGCGGAAAACGTCGAAAAGATGAGTCAGGGCCAACCTCTCACCGACGAGGACCGCTGGCCGTGGCTTGAAAAACTCTCGAACTGGCTTCAAAAGCAAGACAGTGCTGGAAAGCGAACCGTCGTTACATGTTCAGCGCTGAAACGCATTTATCGCGACAAGCTCCGACTAGCCGACGTACCCCTTATATTTGTGCACCTAGACGGGCCGCGTGAGCTACTGCTGAAACGACTGAGCCACCGTACGGATCACTTCATGCCTGCTTCAATGTTGGATTCCCAGCTAGATACGCTTGAATCGCTCCAACTGGACGAGCTGGGTTTCGCTGTGGATATCGATGACACTCCCGAGGGCATCGCAGCAACCATCATGGAAAGACTTAACGCGGTGGCATAGGCTTCTGCTCTACCACCGCGTTGCTTTCAGATGCTGTCACCTGCGCCTAGCTGCGCTTCACGCCTGCGAATGTTTTCTTACCACGACGCAGCACGAGCCAGGTTCCATGCAGAAAATCATCCACGGATGGAACCCAGTTCTCATCTACTACACGCTCGTTGTTGGCGTAAATGCCGCCTTCCTTCAGCGATCTACGGGCAGCGCCCTTCGAGTCGGCCAAGCCGGAGCCGACCAGCATGTCCACGATGCTGACTTCAGCTCCAGCCGCGACCTCGAACACATTCGTCTCGGCAACAGCGCTGGCCAAGGTACGCTCATCGAGATCAGTCAGATCTGCTTTACCGAATAGCGCCTGGGACGCTAACTCAACGGCCTCACGAGCTTCGCGGCCATGGACGAGATCTGTCATCTCTTGCGCCAACCGCTTCTGTGCCTCTCGCTTAAATGGTCGCTCTTCGACCTCGACGGCAAGAGCATCCAGCTCTTCCTTATCGAGAAACGTGAACCACCGCAGGTATCGGATCACATCGGCGTCCGCCGCATTAACAAAGTACTGGTACCAGGTGTACGGGCTGGTCATTTCTGGGTCAAGCCACAACGAACCACCGCCGGTGGACTTGCCAAACTTCTTGCCCTCGGAGTCCGTCACAAGCGGAACGGTTAACGCATGCACGCGCTCCGAATCCATGCGTCGGTTCAGATCAACACCAGCAACCAGGTTGCCCCACTGGTCGCCACCACCAACCTGCAGCACACAATTGTGCGTACGACGCAACTGTACAAAGTCATGTGCCTGCAACAGCATGTACGAGAACTCGGTAAAAGATATCCCGTCGTTTTCCAGGCGACGCTTCACGGTATCACGACTCAGCATTGTGGAGAGCGAAAAATGCTTGCCGACGTCCCGAAGGAACTCGATGACCTTCCAGTCCTTAATCCAATCATTATTATTCAGCAGCAGCGCACCGTTCTCACCGTCAAAATCGACGAACTTTGACAGCTGACCTCCAATTCGCTCGGCCCAATCTGCCACAGTGTCATCGGAATTCATCGTGCGCTCGCCCACGTCACGCGGGTCGCCTATCTTGCCGGTAGCACCACCTGCTAGCACAATTGGCCGGTGTCCAGCGAGTTGGAACCTGCGCAGCATCAGCAGCGGCACCAGGTGACCTGCATGTAGTGAAGGGCCAGTCGGGTCGAAGCCACAGTACAACGTGATAGGCTTCTGCGTTTCTTCACGCAACGCCTCCAGATCCGTGTGCTGATTGATCAGGCCACGCCACTCGAGTTCGTCGATAATGTTTGCGTTAGTCATGAAATTCCTTTCAGAGAGTCGTCTTCCCAGCGTCGTTACTTGTGGGTGTTTGTATAGGGAACTGCTTCGTCGATTAGCAGGACTGGGATACCATCGTCGATCCGATACGCGACACCAATGCGTTCATTCACCAGCAACTGTTCGTCTTCCTTATACTCAAGCGGCCCTTTGTCTTGCGGGCACACCAGTACGTCGAGAAGTTTGGGATCAAGACTCATGCAGTTGAGCTTACCTCACCCTTGTTAGTCACTTATCGACGCCACCACTACAAAAAGTGGAAACGCCCACCGAAAGGTGGGCGTCGCAAATGCGGTACCGATTTTAACCCCGCACAGGCTTCTCTGCCCACGCTCGATACTTCCTATTTGCCTCCGCTACGCGTACACGCTGTTCTTCTACCCGTGGGCCGGCGGTTCCACCGCGTGTATCGCGCGAGCTCACAGCACCCTCAATCGTGAGCACGTCACGGACACCTGCGTTAAGTCGAGGGTCTACGCTCGCGAGCTCCTCATCTGTCAAGTCAATAAGGTTGACGCCTCGGGACTCCGCGATGCGTACGCATGCTCCGGAAGCTTCGTGCGCCTCTCGGAATGGCACACCCTGGCGAACCATCCACTCTGCCAAATCGGTAGCAAGCGTGAATCCCGCAGGTGCAATCTCACGCATTCGATCACCATGGAACTTGAGAGTCGAGACCAACCCGGTAAACGCTGGCAGAAGAATGTTGAGCTGGTTTACGGAATCGATTACCGGCTCCTTGTCTTCTTGCAAATCGCGGTTATACGCGAGAGGCTGCGCCTTAAGAGTGGCCATCAATCCGGTAAGGTTGCCGATTAACCTACCTGACTTGCCTCGGGCAAGCTCCGCAACGTCTGGGTTCTTTTTTTGCGGCATGATCGAAGAACCAGTCGACCATGCGTCGTCCAACGTGACGTAACCGAACTCTGGCGTCGACCAGGCGATAATCTCTTCCGCAAAGCGGGACACATCCACTGCAATCTGGGCTAGAACGTAGGCCGCTTCGGCTGCGAAATCACGCGAAGCTGTGCCGTCCAGTGAGTTGTCGGTTGCTTCATAGAAGCCAAGTTCTTCCGCAATCGCCTCCGGGTCTAGGTGCAACGAAGAACCCGCCAAAGCGCCAGAGCCGTACGGCGACACAGCCAACCGCTTGTCCGCATCCTGAATCCGCTCCAAGTCACGCAACAGCGGGTGTGCGTGAGCGAGCAACGAGTGTGCGAGCAAAATAGGCTGCGCAGCCTGGAAGTGGGTCTTACCCGGCATGATGATATCGGGATGTGCAGCCGCCTGTGCAACGAGAGCATCGATGAGATCCGTAATGTGCAGAGCAACACCGCGCAGGGCATCACGAACCCACATCCGGAACATCGTTGCCACCTGGTCATTCCGCGAGCGCCCTGCACGCAGGCGCCCTCCTACCTCAGGACCTACTCGGTCGATCAGGCCGCGCTCCATTGCGCCGTGAACATCTTCGTCCGTCGGTTCGGGAACAAACGCACCACTTGCAACGTCTGCGCCGAGTTGCTCAAGCCCCTCGAGCATGGTCTTCAGGTCTTCGTCCGAAAGAAGTCCTGCACGGTGCAAGACTTTTGCGTGAGCTTTCGATGCCAATACATCATAAGGCGCAAGCACCCAATCGAAGTGCGTCGATACGCTCAGCGCGAACATCGCCTCAGAAGGGCCGCCAGAAAACCGACCGCCCCACAGCGCGCCTTCATTCGTCTTATGCTGCTGCATAACTTCCAAAGCTCCCTGCTATTTCGCTTCGCGATCGCGCTTGTTCGCGATCTGCGATGACAAACCATGCAAACGGACGAAGCCCTTAGCGTAGGTCTGGTCGAAAGTGTCGCCTGTGTCGTACGTCGCGAGGTTGAAGTCGTACAGGGAGTGGTTGGAGCGGCGGCCATTGACCACTGCCTTACCTGCATGCATTTCCATGCGGATGTCCCCAGTGACGTGCTCCTGTGTCGACTCGATGAACGCATCCAAGGAGCGCTTGAGCGGACCGAACCAAAGACCGTCGTACACTTCCTCCGACCAGCGCGCGTCGATAAGTCGCTTGTAGCGAGCCAGCTCGCGCTCAATCGTAACGTCCTCGAGCGCCTTGTGCGCCGTAATCAGAGCGACCGCGCCTGGCGCTTCGTAAATCTCACGGGACTTAATGCCAACCAAGCGGTCTTCGACCATATCCAGACGACCGATGCCCTGCGCACCAGCGCGACGGTTCATCTCTTCGATTGCTTCCAACATCGTTACCGGGCGGCCGTCGATTGCAACCGGCTTGCCTCCCTCGAACGAGATAATGACTTCGTCAGGCGCATTGCCCATCGAAGGGCTTTCCGTGTAAGCGTATAGATCCTTCGTCGGCGCGTTCCAGAGGTCCTCCAAAAAGCCTGTCTCTACCGCGCGCCCCCAAACGTTTTGGTCAATCGAGAATGGCGAAGCTGCCGACTGCTCAATTGGCAGGTCCTTTCCTTCTGCGTACGCAATCGCCTTATCGCGTGTCCACGCAAAATCGCGAGCAGGCGCAACAATTTCCAGATCTGGGTCCTGGTTCAGGAATCCAACCTCAAAACGAACCTGGTCATTGCCTTTACCGGTGCAACCGTGTGATACGTGAGTGCCACCGTGCTCCTGTGCGGCCTTCACAAGGTGCTTTACGATCAACGGGCGGGAAATTGCTGACACCAACGGGTACTCACCCATGTACATACCGTTCGCCTTGATGGTTGGCAGGCAGTAGTCCTCAGCAAATTCATCTTTCGCATCAATAACGATGGATTCCACAGCACCGCAATCTAATGCGCGCTGACGTACGGACTCCATATCTTCGCCGCCCTGGCCAAGGTCGAGTGCTACTGCAATGACTTCGCCATTAAGCATTTCGCCGAGGTAGGAAATCGCAACAGAGGTATCGAGCCCGCCTGAGTATGCGAGTACAACACGGTTAGTCATGGATCAAAGCTCCTTGTGTTTCTAGATCATATTCTGCACTGCGGTACATAGTATACCTAGCGCGGGGTTTGTGCTTGCTTCGGCGTCACTTACGCCTTTGTATTGCGTCCAAATACCTGCTGGGCTAGGTCACCGCCCTTAAGCGGATCTCGGGCGAGAACAAAAATCGTATCGTCACCAGCGATACAGCCTACTACCTGCTCCAAACCGACTCTGTCTATATAGCTAGCCAGATATTGTGCAGCTCCAGGTGGAGTTCGCAGTACAGCCATATTCGCAGAATGGTCAACAGAGACGACGAGTTCCTCGATCATTCGACGAAGTTTCTCACGTGGGCCTGTATGCAAGGCATCAAAAGCCTCGGCATCGGAGTTCACCGTGTAATATGCACGGCCTCCGTCGCTTGGCCGCACTTTCTTTGCTCCCAGCTCATCAAGATCACGGGACAGGGTTGCCTGCGTAATCTCGATACCCTCGTCTTGCAAAAGCTCGGAAAGCTGGATCTGAGAAGACACTCGCGTGCTCACAAGTATCTCCAGAATCCGAGCTTGTCGCGCAGTTCTTGAGACAGTTTGGGTCATTATTGGTGCTCCAACAACCAGGTCAACAACGCCTTTTGGGCGTGAAGACGATTTTCAGCTTCATCGAAGACTCGCGACTGCGGCCCATCGATTACTTCTGCGGTCACTTCGTTTTCACGATACGCCGGTAGGCAGTGAAGAAATATCGCATTATTACCGGCCATTTGCATAATTCCACTATTTACTTGGTATGGCAAGAACGGAGTGCGTCGATCCTTTCCATCTCCCTCCATGCCCATTGACACCCAAGTATCCGTGATAACCACGTCTGCTCCAGCTACCGCAGCAACATCGCTGGTAACCGTGACTGTCGCACCTGTCTGGCTTGCACGATCACGCGCACGGTCCACAAACCGCTGCTCCGGATGAAACTCCGGAGGCGCGATGATCGCGATGTCTACCCCCGCAGTTGCGAACCCAATCATGTAGGAGTTGGCCATATTGTTAGCGCCATCTCCCAAATACACAGCTTTCAGGCCGTGGAGTCCCGCCGGCCCCTGCTCAGGACAAAAGGTTTCGACGATTGTTTGCAGATCCGCAAGAATTTGGCACGGGTGCAGGTCATCGGAAAGCGCGTTAACAATCGGAACCTGTGATGTCTCCGCCATCTGGAGCAAATTGTCGTGGGCATACGTCCTCCAAACGATTGCTTCGACGTATCGCGAAAGCACCGCCGCCGTATCTTGGTAGGACTCACCCTTGCCCATTTGTGCATTCTGAGTTTCGACAACAATCGCGTGCCCACCCAGCTGTGCAATCCCTGTATCGAAGGAGAACCGCGTGCGCGTGGAGGTCTTGTCGAAAAGTACCGCAACAGACTTCGGCCCTTCGAGAGGTCGGTGCGCATAAGGGTTCTTTTTCATCTCTGCGGCAAGCGTGAGCACTTGCGCTTGTTCCTCTGGCGTCAAGTCATCGTCTGCGAAAAAGTGCCGAACTGAGTTCACCATGCTGTTTACTTCCTATTTCTGCGTTATGATTGCTGCAAAATATGCGGACGTCTCCCCTATTGTATTTTCAAAGCCTCCTGGACGTTCGCTTTTCGACGCCCACTTTCCCCTTACATAGGCTCCAAAAACGTCCGCACTGTTGCTGTACCGACGCCACGAGTTCCTAGATCCAGCGTAATAGTCACGTGTTCGTCGTAGTCAAGCACCCGGCTTGTCAAGAGCGGAGTGATTCCCTGGCAGAGCTGTGTTCCATTGACGTTGATCTCCAGTGCCTCAGCATCTAGGCACACTTTTGTCTTCCCCGCAATCGCGAGTGCGCGTGGCCAGTCCGGAGCACCACTGAGTAGCGACTCTCGAAAACGTCCGTCACATGCTACGGCTTGTGCTGCGATGCGTGCCTCTTCATCATTTGCAGCGCCAGCTACGGCAAGCGTCAATTTCTTGGTCGCGCTTCCCTGGTTGACCAAAAGCTGCTCCACCAATGCCTCGCAAACCGCAAGCACTGCCTCATCCAACTGAGTTTGGTTGGGGGTGACCTGGCTCGCACCAGATGCGAGCAACAACACCGTATCGTTCGTTAGCGGGGCTGTAGATCGATCAAGCGTATTAAACGTAGTTTCCATAGCCCGTCGCAATGCCTTTTCGAGTGAAAAGGCCGGTACAAGCGCATCTGTGGTGAGGCACCCCAGTACTGTGTCTAGTGTTTCCTGTGAATTTCCAGCCCCCTGGGAAATGCCCCCGACACTCCAAGCTCCACAGCTCACGCCTGCTTGATTGATCGTTCCTTGGGTTGACGCTATTGCGGCCGCAGCCGATTCAGCGTGCGCAGGGGTATCCCCCAGATCCGTGGCGAGTTTGGCTAACCCAGTTTTCACACGCTCCATTGGCAAAGGCACTGCGAACTGTCCCTTCGCGCAGACTGCGACCCGGTCTTCTGGGACTCCAATCTCTTGGGATACGCGCTTCTGAATCTCACGAGTGTCCGCATCCCCCGTTGAACCGTTGAACGCATTAGCGTTGCCTGATGTTAAAACAACTGCGTTCACAGCATGCGAGCGCATAACTTCGCGCGTAGCTCGAACAGGCGAGGCGCAGACCCGACTATCTGGAAACACCGCTGCTGCGTTCCAAGCAGGTCCCTGATTAACAATGAGCGCCAGATCACGCCCCTCGCCTTCGCGTATTCCCGCGTGAAGACCTGCAGCCACAAATCCCTTAGGGGTGAGAACGGTCTGTTGTGGCATGGTTTTATGGCTCCTTTACGGGTGTAGACGCTTGTGGCTACGGAGTCCCATCCTGCCAGACAAATGGCAAGCTCGTGCCGATTCAAGATACATGCATTCCTAAAACGACAGCAGGCAGGACGCCGCTCACTGCGATGTCCTGCCTGTCAGCAGCAAAAGTAACCTACGCCCTCATCGTGGCATTAAATTCCTGTTTCGCTGCCTCAGCCGCAGCTAAACGCCCTTCCGACGCTTCGTCTTCAGTGAGCGTTCGGTCATCCGCACGGAACAAGAGTCCAAATGCGAGCGACTTCTTGCCTTCGCCGAGGGACTCAGAACGATAGACGTCAAACAGCGTTACATTTTCCAATAACGGCCCGGCGTGTTCTGCTACGGTCTTTCGCACGCTTTCGGCCGGTGTCGAGTCGTCCACGACCAATGCAAGGTCCTGGTGAACTGCCGGGTACGCAGACAGCTTCGGAGCGGGCAGGTGAGCACTCTGTGGCAATGCCGAAAGGTCCATCTCCATTGCGCAAACTCGTGCAGGTAAGCCACATTCTTCCAGAATCTGCGGGTGTAGTTCACCTGCGTGACCAACAACTTGGCCGTCGACCAGCAACTCTGCGCAGCGTCCCGGATGCCATGGTAGGTAGTCTGCTGCCCGGACCTCGAGCTCTATCCCGGCTGTCCGCGCCACTATCTGCGCAGATTCAACAGCATCAGCCCACGAGTACATTCGCGAATCGCCCCAAGGCCCCTCTACTTCGGCATCTCCGACGCCAACAGTTGCAACATGCAGCGGCTGCTTCGGCAATGAGTTCACCACTGCTGCCAGGGTCTCTTCGTCCGGGCGGTGATCAACGCTTGGCATTGGTGTTTCAGCTTCCCCGCCGATAGCTACCTGTGCAACTGAGTAAATCGACACGTCATGCTGACCGCGGGCCGCATTTTTCGCTACTGCCTCGAGCATTGCGGGCAAGAGTGTCGTAGCGAGTACGGCGTAGTCGCTATCCAGAGGATTCTGAACAGACACGGTTGCGCGGCGGGCATCGTCCTTGCTCAGGCCCCAGGCGTCGAAAAGACCCGTGGCCATAAACGGTGTAGGAATAATCTCTGCGTAACCTGAGTACGCAAGAGCATGCGTCACTGCACGACGACGCTTTTGCGTTGCAGTCAGGCCACGTCCCCCCTTCGGCGTCGGAAGAATCGATGGAATAGCGTCAAGCCCTTCGAGCCGAACAATCTCTTCTACAAGCTCTACTGGGACCGTAAGGTCATTCCGCCAGGAAGGTGGCGTCACAATGAAATTGCCACCACTTTCTTCAACGCCGCACCCGACTTCATGTAGCCGCTGAGAAATGGTCTCTTCAGAGTACTTGACGCCGATCAATGCCGAAGGGAACGTTTTCGCCATAGAGATCTCAGTTCGCTGATGCACCTCACCCACCAACGTACGACCTGCTGCAACCTTGCCCCCGGCAAAGCTCGTCAGCAGCTCACAAGCTACATCCAACGCTACCTCCACCAGTGCCGGATCGACTCCACGCTCAAATCGACGGGAGGCTTCTGAGCTCAGTTTGTGGTGACGAGCAGTACGCGCAACCGTAAGTTCATCCCAAGTTGCTGCTTCGAAGTAAACATTCTTCGTGGTTTCCGAAATTTCTGGGGTCGTGCCACCCATGACGCCAGCCAGAGACTGAATTCCAGAGTCATCAGAAATGACTACATCGGAAGCGCGAAGGGTTCGCATTGTATGATCCAGTGTTTCGAATTCAGTGCCCTCTTCCGCATTATGGATGCGAAGCGCGCCAGAGATTGTATCTGCGTCAAAGGCGTGCATCGGCTGACCGAGCAGCAACATTACGAAGTTCGTAACATCGGTTGCGCCGTTCACTGGACGGATGCCGCTGAGCATGAGCTCGCGCTGCATCCAAAACGGCGACGCCGCTTCGGGGTCGATGCCTTCCACCTTTCGCAGCCCGAAGCGCTTCGTAGCGGTGTCCGGCTCTACGGTGACGTCGAGAAGGGAACCTGCTGGCGCAGGAACTGCAGAAATATCGATGCCGGCGATGTCAGGCTGCTGAGCTGGGTCGACAAAAGCGATGTCGAATGCCGACGCAAGCTCTCGCATTAGGCCACGCGCCGACAAAGCGTAACCACGATCCGGAGTGACGTTCACTTCGAAGATAGTGTCGTCGAGATCCAGAACTTCCCGCGCATCAGTGCCAGGGGCGCCGATTTCATCGCTAAGAGTAATGATGCCAGCACTCTTCGCGGTCAGACCGAGCTCCGCCGCTGACGCCATCATCCCGTTAGAGATATGCCCGTAAGTCTTTCTCGCAGAAATAGCGAAATTACCCGGAAGAACGCACCCCGGAAGCGCGACAACTACCGTGTCGCCAACAGTAAAGTTACGTGCACCGCAAATAATGCCCTGCGGCTCACCCGTGCCATTCGCCTGTCCCACGTCAACCTGGCAGTAACGAATCGGCTTCTTGAACTCGGTGAGCTCTTCAATTTCAAGGACCTTGCCGAGCACTAGAGGACCCTCGGTTTTTTCAATCGGGGCGTAGCCTTCAGTCTCAAAACCGACGCGAACGAAGCCTGCGTCCATCTCTTCGTCAGTGACAGACCAACCAGTATTGCCCGCCTGTTGCAGAAGGGTGGTGAGGAAATTTTTTGAAATCAGCATGTCATTAACTCCTTTAAGCCTGCACACCAAATGGGACGGTGAAACGGATATCGCCTTCGACCATGTCACGCATGTCTGACAAGCCGTTACGGAACTGGAGAGTACGTTCAAGGCCCATCCCGAACGCAAAGCCTGAGTACTCATCCGGATCAATGCCTACTGCGCGAAGCACGTTCGGGTTCACCATGCCGCAGCCACCCCACTCGATCCAGCCAGCACCACCCTTTTTATTTGGGAACCAAACGTCTACCTCAGCAGATGGCTCGGTGAAGGGGAAGTAATTGGTACGCATACGCGTCTTCGTCTCTGGCCCGAACAGCGTCTTCGCAAGGTGGTCGAGTGTGCCACGCAAATGAGCCATAGTCAGGCCTTTATCGACGGCAAGACCCTCAATCTGGTGGAAAACTGGGGTGTGCGTTGCGTCAAGTTCATCGGTGCGGAATACCCTGCCAGGGCAAGCAATGTACACAGGCACATCACGGTCAAGCATCGTTCGAACCTGGACAGGCGAAGTATGCGTGCGCATCACCTGGCGGGAACCAGGTTTACCAACGTAAAAGGTGTCCTGCAGCGTCCTCGCCGGGTGATCCGGAATGAAGTTCAGTGCATCAAAATTAAAGTATTCGGCTTCGATTTCTGGCCCTTCGGCGATCTCCCACCCCATGCCGATAAAGATATCTGCGATCTGCTCACTCAACGTTGTGATGGGGTGCATCGCGCCCAGCTGAGAACGACGTGTCGGTAGAGTTACGTCGACAGCCTCTGCTTTCAATTGAGCCTCGCGGTACTCGGCTTCACGCACCGCGTGAAGTTTGGCATACGCCTTCTCTACACGGCCTCGGGCCACATTCACTGCCCTACCAGCGTCTTTACGGTCTTGCTTTGGCAACGAACCGAGTGCACGCCGAGCCTGAGGGATGTAGGCTTGGTCGCCCAAGTGCTGCTTGTGAGCCTCTTCTAACGCCTGCAGGTCTGCAGCTGCTTCAAAATCCGAAATTGCAGCTTCTGCTGCCGCATTGAGTTTCTCTTCTGACAATTCGATTCCACTATTTTCCGACACACTCGGTCCTTCCGATTACGCTTTGTAGTAAAGGTTGTAAAGCCGTTAAAACGAAACTAAGCATACCTGTCGCTTCAGACACGACACATATAACTAAAGCTCTTGTTGCGCCATCTTTGCTTTGGCAGTTTCCCAAAGACACATTGCTGACGCTGTTGCAAGGTTCAGCGACTCTGCAGATCCCTGAATCGGGATTGATACCCGTACATCAGCACGATCTGCAATAGCTGTTGGCAATCCGTGTGCTTCGTTTCCGAACAGCCAAGCAATCGGGGCAGAAAGCAGATCACTTGTTTTCTCAAGGGATACCTCGCCGTCGATAGTCGTCGCCACTGTCTGAAGCCCTGCTGCTTTTAGCTGGCCAAGGACGTCCTGGGTATTGCGCTCGCGTGCCACAGGTAAGTGAAACAACGAACCTGCTGAGGCCCGCACAGCCTTGCCCGACTCAGGATCGACACAGTCGCCGGCAAATATGACAGCATCCGCCCCGCACACGTCAGCAATGCGAATCATCGTGCCTGCGTTACCCGGATCGTTAGTATCAATCCCGACCACAACAAAAGAAGGCTTACCGCGAAGAGCTGCCCCGACTGACCACAACACTGGCTTGCAAACAGCAAAAATACCAGTGGTGTTTACAGTGTCGCTCAAGTGCTTCGCTGCGATATCTGTAATGGCATGAACATATACATCCATATATTCTGCGGTAGTCACAACGTCAGCAAAGGCTTGTGACGCATGTTCTGTCACGAAGAGGTCAGTAGCCGCGCCCGTAGCTACGGCAGCCTCGACACTGTTCACCCCTTCCACCAGAAAGCGGTTTGCTTTCTTGCGTCCTTTTGCGCGGAGCAGCTTCGCTGCATTCACGACTCGCGGGGTTCGTTCGGTGAAGGGCTGTGAAAAGTCAAGGGCCACGAAATTTCCTACTCCTGAATGTAAAAACCCGCCGCCAAGCGTTCACGCTTGCCGACGGGCTCCGTCCTAGTTCAACGTTCTAGGCAACTTATGCTGCATCAACTGGCGCATTTACGTCAGCTGGCAAGGCCTTCTTAGCGATCTCGCAGATAGCGGAGAAGGCTGCAAAGTCGTTCACTGCGAGCTCCGCGAGGATCTTGCGGTCAACCTCGACCTCTGCGAGCTTCAAGCCGTGAATGAGACGGTTGTAAGTGATGTCGTTCATACGGGCCGCGGCGTTGATACGCTGGATCCACAGCTTACGGAACTCACCCTTGCGCTTACGACGATCGCGGTAGGCGTAGGTCTGGGAGTGCAGCCACTGTTCTTTTGCCTTACGGTACAGGCGGGAGCGCTGGCCACGGTAGCCCTTTGCGGACTTCAGAATCGCGCGACGCTTCTTCTTGGCATTAACTGAACGCTTGACACGTGCCATGAGTCAATACTTCCTTTTCTTTCGTTCACCGGTTGTTTTAACTTGGGCAGTGCTTAGGACATGCCGAGGAGGCGCTTCATGCGCTTCACGTCGTTCTTAGCTACGTCGGTGGTACCCGAGAGCTTGCGACGACGCTTCGAAGACAGCTTCTCGTTCAGGTGGCGCTTACCAGCCTGCTCACGACGCAGCTTGCCCTTGCCGTTAACCTTGATGCGCTTTGCGGTGCCCTTGTGGGTCTTCTGCTTCATGTTGAAAGCCCTTCAGAGTTGAAAACTTGATCTACTTTTTGCCCTTGCGAGCAGGTCCGAATACCATCGTCATGTTTCGCCCGTCCTGCTTCGGACGGGACTCCACGACACCAACCTCTTGAATGTCGTCTGCAAGACGCTCGAGGAGGCGGTAGCCGAGTTCTGGGCGCGATTGCTCGCGGCCACGGAACATGATGGTGACTTTGACCTTGTTGCCCTTCTCTAGGAAGCGCTCCACATTGTTTTTCTTCGTCTGGTAGTCGTGCTCATCGATCTTAGGACGGAACTTCTGTTCCTTCACTACGGTCTGCTGCTGGTTCTTGCGAGCCTCGCGAGCCTTCTGATCCTGCTCATACTTGTATTTGCCGTAGTCCATGATCTTCGCCACGGGCGGCTTCGCCTTTGGCGCAACTTCGACGAGGTCAAGATCGGCCTCGTAAGCCAGTTTCCGAGCATCGTCGGTACGGACGATCCCTACCTGCTCGCCGGACGGGCCGACCAAGCGGACTTCCGGGACGCGGATACGATCGTTAATCCGAGCTTCAGCGCTGATGAGAACTCCTAAAACATAGAAACCAATGTGTGATCGCTACCAGACCACCAGTGATTCTGCGCAAAAGCACAAAACCCGCGCTATTAGCAATAACGCGGGAGCTTTCCGTAGGCAGCCAAAAGACTTTGGCTACCTTGACCCGTATCCTGATCACTGTCGACCGGCATGGGGTGGGATTCACTCCACTTGTGGCCCAGGCACCTTTGTAAAGAATGCTCTGGGCGGTAGTGGTGAGAACTTTAATACATGAAGTTTATTCAAGCAAATCATGCATTCAAGCTGGATCTATTGCAATATCTCCTTCAAGAAAGCACCTGTATGAGACTTGCCATTACGTGCTACGTCTTCTGGCGTTCCCTGCGCGACCACCGTTCCACCGCCTGATCCCCCCTCAGGCCCCATGTCAATCACCCAGTCCGCCGACTTGATAACGTCCAGGTTGTGTTCGATCACCAACACAGTGTTGCCCTTTTCCACCAGGCCATTCAGCACAAGCATGAGCTTACGAATGTCTTCGAAGTGCAGCCCCGTAGTGGGCTCGTCGAGGATGTAAATTGTTCGGCCGTTAGTTCGCTTCTGCAATTCTGCCGCCAGCTTCACCCGCTGTGCCTCACCACCGGATAGCGTTGTCGCAGCCTGCCCAAGACGTACATAGCCCAGGCCGACCTCTACAAGCGTGTTGAGGTATCGATGGATTGACTGAATTGGCTCGAAGAACTCAGCTGCTTCAGAAATCGGCATATCGAGAACTTCGGCAATGTTCTTACCCTTATAGCGCACTTCGAGGGTTTCACGGTTGTATCGTGCTCCCTGGCACACCTCACACGGGACGTATACATCCGGTAGGAAGTTCATCTCAATCTTGATAGTGCCATCACCACGGCACGCTTCACAGCGCCCGCCTTTGACATTGAACGAGAATCGGCCAGCCTTGTAGCCACGAACCTTTGACTCTTGTGTTTCCGCGAATAGGTTGCGGATCTTGTCAAACACCCCTGTATATGTCGCAGGGTTTGATCGTGGTGTACGTCCGATGGGACTCTGGTCGACTTGGACAAGTTTATCTAGATGGTCAAGGCCACTGACTTTCTTTACCCGTCCCGGGACTTGTCGAGCTCCATTGAGCTCATTCTGGAGAGTCTTAGCCAGAATCTGGTTTACCAGCGTAGACTTGCCAGACCCAGATACCCCAGTAACAGCTACCAACACTCCCAGTGGAATATCCACTGATACGTTCTTGAGGTTGTTCTCTCGCGCGCCCTCAACTCTCAGCTTGCGGTCTGCGTCTACCGGTCGACGCTGATCCGGGACCTCAATCTTTTTCCTGCCCGCAAGGTAGTCTCCGGTAATGGAGTTCTCTACTTCACGGATACCGTCGGGTTCTCCCTGGTAGACCACTTCCCCGCCGTATTCTCCGGCGAGCGGCCCGATGTCTACCAACCAATCAGCCTCACGGATCGTTTCCTCATCGTGTTCAACCACAACCAGCGTGTTCCCAAGGTCGCGAAGTTTCTTCAGAGTCTTAATCAGCCTCTGGTTATCCCGTTGATGCAAACCGATTGACGGCTCATCAAGCACGTACAGTACACCGGCAAGGCCAGACCCAATTTGCGTGGCCAGACGGATGCGCTGCGCTTCACCGCCCGACAGGGTGCCGGCTGACCGAGCGAGCGAGAGGTAACTCAGTCCTACGTCCAAGAGAAAGTGCAGCCGAGCTTGGATCTCTCGAAGTACCGCACCCGCGATCATTTCCTCACGGTAACCAAGTACCAAATTATCAAGGTATTCGGACGCATCCTCAATGCTCAGTTCCGTAAGCCCGGCGATGGAGCGTTCACCATGCGTTGTTGAGTCGAGGCGAACGGCGAGAATCTCGGGCTTCAACCTAGCGCCCTTGCACGAAGGACACGGTACCTCTCGCGTATAAGCAAGCAGTCGGTCTTTCTGGGTATCGCTTTCGGCCTGCTCGAGCTTACGCTCCAGGTACCCAATGACACCTTCATAAGCTGCGCTGAATGACCGCTGCCTGCCGTAGCGGTTCTTGTACCGCACGCTGATCTTGGTTTTGGAACCATTTACCAAATGCTTCTGCTGCGTTTTCGTCAGCGAGCTGAACGGAGCGTGAGCATCAAAGCCCTCCTCTTTTGCTAACGCTTCAATCAACTTGACGAAGTATCGCTTGTTCGGGCTGGAGTTCCATGGCTGGAAAGCATCAATTGCTGGTGCGTCTGGATCTGGAATAACGAGTTCTTCGTCAATCTTCTTCTGCGTCCCGAGACCATCACACGTTGGACAGGCACCAAACGGTGAGTTAAACGAGAACGCGCGCGGCTCGTACTCCTCAACGTTAAGTTTGTGCCCGTTCGGGCACGCCATCTTTTCAGAGAAGATCTGGATCCGATCAGGGTTGCCCTCATCGAAGTCAACGAATTCGAAGCCAACGAGGCCGTCGGCAAGTTTGAGTGCTGTCTCCACTGAGTCGGTGAGACGCTGCTTTTGGCTTTGCTTCACTTGAAGGCGGTCCACTACCACCGAAATCGTGTGTTTGACCTGCTTCTCAAGCTTCGGTGGATCGCTGAGCTGGTACAACTCGCCGTCCACGCTCACTCGAGAGTAACCCTGAGCGGCGAGATCCTTAAACAAGTCAACGAACTCGCCTTTACGCTTTCGTACTACCGGGGCAAGGACTTGGAACTTGAGGCGCTCCTCCATCCCCAGCACGCGGTCCACAATTTGTTGCGGCGTCTGCCGTTCAATCACAGCGTCGCACTCTGGACAATGAGGAGTGCCAGCCCGCGAATAGAGCAGGCGAAGGTAATCGTAGATTTCGGTGATGGTACCTACAGTCGAACGGGGGTTACGGTTCGTCGATTTTTGGTCGATTGATACCGCGGGCGATAGTCCGTCAATGTAATCGACATCGGGCTTATCCATCTGTCCTAAGAACATCCGAGCATACGACGAAAGGGACTCAACGTATCGACGCTGTCCCTCCGCAAAGATCGTATCGAATGCCAGCGAGGACTTACCCGATCCAGACAGGCCTGTAAATACGGCCATCTTGTCCCTCGGCAGAGACACATCGACGCCCTTCAGGTTGTGTTCTCTTGCTCCACGTACAACAAGACGGTCAGCCACCTAGATACCTCTTCCAGAAGATCGGTTCATTTTGTTCCGAACATACCAGCGTATACCACTTCGGTAATCACTGTTCTGGCGAAGAAAGAATTGACTAGGGTAGGCACCATGAATTCAGAATCAACTCCACTGCCCCAATTAACACTGCACCAGGTTTCCGTCGGCTCGATGGACAACAACTGCTATCTCCTCTGCGCAGATGGCCAGGGCCTGCTAATCGACGCCGCTGACGACGCGCCGGCTATCCTCGCCATGGCCGAACAGGCCGGAGTCAAGATCACGGATGTATTAACGACGCATCGCCACCACGACCACGTGCGTGCATTGGCTACAGTCCTGGAAGCAACGGGCGCTACACACTGGGCACCGTTCCTCGAGGTACCTGCCCTGCCTGCTCCTGTCGACCGCGAAATCCACGACGGCGACTCGATTTCGTTCGCAGGCCACGAGCTCCCAGTGGTAATTCTGCGTGGACATACCCCAGGTGGCGCAGCCGTGCGCGCCGACCTCAAGGGGGTGCCTAACCTCTTTGTTGGTGATTCTCTTTTCCCTGGTGGGCTTGGGAAAACAAATTCCGAAGGCGACTTCGTGCGACTCTTCCGCGATGTCAAAGAAAAACTCTTCGACGCATATCCGGATGAGACAATTGTGTGGCCGGGCCATGGTAAATCCACTACGCTTGGTGCAGAGCGTCCAGATTTAGATGTTTGGTGGAACCGTCGCTGGTAAAAGCGTAATCCGAATGTCGGACGTCACATAGAACATATATACAGCGACCGGTACGTTGCGAAAAGAAAAGAGGAATGCATTTATGATTCGAAAACTCGCAAGGCCAATGCTCGCGTCCGTCTACATCGTTGACGGTGTTCAGACGCTGCGTGACCCAAATGCCAATAAAGAAAGCACGAAGGCGCTTTTAGATAAGGTCCGCGGTGCCGTTCCGAGCGAGTACCGTGGTCTGATCCCGAGCAACCCGAAGACGGCCGCTCAGGTCGTTGGTGGCATTAAAGCAGGTGCAGGCAGCCTCTTCGCCATTGGCAAGCTGCCACGCACTTCCGCTGCACTGCTCGCTGCGACTGCAATCCCGTCGATTATCGGCCGTAATGCCTTCTGGGAGGCTGACGAGGCGAATGAGAAGCAGCGTCGTCAGACTGGCGCGCTGACCGATGTCGCTCTCGCCGGTGGTGTGCTCCTCGCGACTGTGGACACTGCTGGCAAGCCAGGGCTGCAGTGGCGCGCCCAGCAGGCTGCCCGCACCGCGAAGAAGAACGTACAGCAGGCACTGCCTACCCAGTCTGAGACCGAAAAGGCTCTGGGTAAAGCAAGTAACTGGCTGTCCGATACTGCAGATCAAGTGGTCGACTACGTCGATAACAACAAGGATGACTGGAAGAAGCAGGCCTCTAAGTTTGCGGACCAGGCATCTGACGCAGCTGAGGGCTTCTGGCAGGATGCGCGCAAGCAAACCTCCTCGTTCCTCTCTGATGCGGGTGACTGGATGGAGGATGTTTCCGATAGCGCTCAAGACACCTACAAGGACTTGAAGCCAAGCAAACTCCAGCAGTTCAAGGCAAAGCGCAAGGTCAACAGCGTTGTTGGGGATCTCCAGGACAAGCTGGAGAGCCTCGAGCCAAGCAAGTTGGACCAGTTCAAGGCAAAGCGCAAGGTAAAGAAGAGCACCGCGAAGCTGCAGGACCGTGCCCAGAGCGCGGTTGACTCCCTGCAGGATGCCTTCGACAACTTGGATGTTGCGCCGTCAAAGTGCAAGCAGTGGAAGTGGAAGCGTAAGGCTAAGAAGGCCGAAAAGCGCGCGAACAAGCTGGTAAAGAAGGTTCAGAAGAAGCTCAGCTAATCTGACTTTCTGTAGTACACCCCGTGGCCGCATAGTTGTGGTTGCGGGGTGGCTTTTACTTTGAAGGAGATTATGTTCACCGTGTCAGAGCAAGAGGTTGCTCGCGAACAGCACTACGTCGACGGTCTATTTTCTCGTCTTGACGATGAAGTATCGAAAGCCCAAGCCAAACTGGAAGCGGTGCAACGAGATGTCGACCCTGACAACCCAGATTCTGATGCGCTCGTTAGGCGCGAAACCGAATATCATGGGCTGAATGCAAAACTCGATGCACTCAACCTGGCAGAAGTTGGCTTAGTTTTTGGCCGAATTGATGTGGAGGACGAATCTCCGGAGAATCTAGTCCCTAACAGCGACAATCTTGACCGACGCTATATAGGCAGGATGGGCATTGACGCCCCCGAAGACAAGTACCGGACGCTCCTCATCGATTGGCGGGCGCCCATGGCACGGCCGTTTTACCTCGCGACGACGGCGCACCCTTCAGGCGTGCAAACCCGGCGAAACATCCGTATGAGGGGTCGCACGGTGGAAACCATTGACGACGAGGTCCTCTCCGGCACAGGTACGGGTGTTGAAGCCTCGGGTGTCGGATCCGAGGCTGCGCTGCGGCGCGCCATGAATCGGCCACGCACTGCGCACATGCAATCCATCGTTGAGACAATCCAGCGTGAACAGGATGCCGTCATTCGTGACGCTACGCGTGGAGTGATGGTTGTCGAGGGTGGTCCAGGTACTGGCAAGACTGCAGTCGCTCTCCATCGTGTTGCGTATCTGCTCTATACTTGGCGAGCGCAGCTGGCGAAGACCGGCGTCTTGGTTCTTGGCCCCAATACCGTCTTTTTGGACTACATCTCGCGAGTTCTTCCGGAGCTCGGCGAGACCGGCGTAGTGCTTTCCACCATCTCAGACTTAATCCCCGGTTTTACCCCGGAAGGTAGCGAGTCGCTTGCTGCACGGGAAGTCAAAGGCTCGATTGAGATGGTCACGATTCTCAAGCGGGCTGTGCAGTCATATGAGACGGTTCCGGAGCGCGCGGTAACCCTTTCAATTGAGAACGTTCCCGTCGCTGCGACGCCGGCCATGGTTAAGGCAGCCAGAACCAAAGCACGACGGTCACGTCGTCCTCATAATGAAGCACGAGCCGTGTTTGCGGAACATCTTTGCGAACTTCTTGCGCAAGCACTTGCCAACACCATTGGTGCGGACCCTCTAGGCGGTGAGAATCTGTTATCTGCTGCGGACGTCGATCAGCTCCACGATGACCTGGCTGAAGAATCCCAGGTCCGAGAGTTTATTGACGCCCACTTCCCCACTCTGTCGCCTGCAGGAGTACTACGCAATCTGCTTGAAGACCGCGACGCAATCGCAGCTGTCGCGTATGACTACGACGACTACACACAAGATGCCCTCTTTCGGGAGCCTGGTGCGGCAACGGCCCCGTCGGATGCTGCGTTACTCGACGAGCTGTCGATTCTTATTGGTAGTAGCCCAGCGGAGGGTATTCGTGACTCCGATGACGATGCGTGGCAACAGCAGGTGGCCGAGGCAGAGGACGCGTTGGACGTCTTGGCTTCATCCGAGTCCACTGACAACGATGACGACCAGTTCGAGGCTGAGATCCTTTCTGCATCAGACGTCATTGATGCGGAAACGCTCGCGCAGCGCCAGGCGAGCACCGATATCCGTTCGACCGCAGAGCGCGCACGCGCAGATCGCACATGGGCCTATGGGCATGTGATCGTGGATGAGGCACAAGAGCTCTCACCGATGGAATGGCGGATGGTGTTTCGGCGCTGCCCATCAAAGTGGATGACATTAGTTGGAGACACCGCGCAGACTTCTTCGCCTGCGGGTTCAGACGACTGGTCAGCAACGCTGGAACCGTTTGTTGGCTCGCGTTTCCGCACGCATACCTTGAGTGTGAACTACCGGACTCCGTCGGAGATTATGGAGTACGCCGCGAAAGTTCTTCACGCGAGCGACTCAGAGGCAGCGGTCCCTGAGAGTATTCGAAGCACTGGGCAACCCGTCGAGTTTTGGCCTTCCGGCACCACCCCAGAAACTGTCGCAACATACGAGGATGGGCGCACGACAGCGATCATCGACAAGTCAAATGTCGATGCGATGAAGGGACTCGAATTTGACCATGTAGTACTAATAGAACCCCAAGAAATTATCGACGCCTCTCCGCAAGGTTGGCAAGACCTCTACGTGGCGATGACCCGAGCAACTCAAAGCCTCGCCGTCATCGGTGAGATGCCATAGAACAACCTCCGGCCATGCAGTTGGCCGGAGGTTGTTACATGAAGACGTTAGCTGACGGTATGTACGATCATGACGTCGCAGTCCGATTGGCGAGCAACGTCTGCTGGGACAGACCCCAGCAGGCGACCGGTCAGAGAGTTGATACCGCGGTTACCGACCACCAGCAGTTCCGCATTGTTGTCACGAACAATCGCCATCAGAGCCTCTACTGGAGTACCCGGACGGGTCGCAGTCTGCACGTCTTTTGCTCCGTGCTGTCGCGCATGTTCTGCTGCCGCTTCAAGATTTGCCAACGCGTCCTTGTCACCGAGGATGGTGACCGAATCTTGTCGCAGGCTCTTCGTCGCGTCCGCTTCCGTTTCGTAATACGCGGTACCGATCACTAGCGTGGCACCAAATGCACTCGCCATTTTTGCAGCACGCTCAACGGCGAGCAGTGAAGACTTGGACCCGTCGGACCCTACGACGATGGTCTTGTAGTAATTGGCCATAGCTGTATTCTTGAGACCTTTCCTGATTCAGCTGTCGCTCGCTGGATAACGGTGGCGCCAACAAGCACGGTCAAATTTATAGTACCTGGTTCTCGCGCGGATGAAGGCTAGTCGTGGCCTTCAGCTCGGGTGTCAACGAGCATGACATCAACCGGCGCCTTCTTTGCCACGCTACCTGGGATGTTGCCGAAGACTCGACCGGCGAGGGACCGCATTCCTTTGTTTCCAACCACGAGGAGATCTACGCTGTATTCCTTTACTGATTCCAGCAGTACATTCGCAGGCTGGCCGCCACTGGAGACCAAGTTAATCTCTGGTGCCTGTTCTTCGACTGCGATCGCCTTCGCACGCCTCAAGATATCCTCGGCGCCCGATTCCGTCACGATATCGATCTTGCTCAGCTCCGCGTTGGTTGCGTTCAGCATCGAGCCCGACGCTGTGTAGTGAGCACAGATGACTGTGAGCTTCGCGTCATACACGCGGGCCAGGCTCGCAGCAGCACGAACCGCAACAAGCGAAGTTGGTGAACCGTCAGTACCGACAGCAATCGACTTATAGGTATGCATAGATTCCTCGAACCTTTCTTAGTTTCCTGTATCTTTCATACCACGAAGTTCCTTTCGGAGATCTGCAATTTCATCACGCAGTCTGCCGGCGAGCTCAAACTTCAACTCGCGAGCTGCTGCACCCATTTGCTTCGTAAGGTCGTCGATCAATGCTTGTACCTGATCAGAGGCCATCTCGGACACGTCTGGCTTCGATACAACTGCGGTATCCGAGGCAACGCCATTTTCAGCTTCACCGTCAGTATTCTCATATACCTGATCCAAAATGTCGGCAATCTTCTTGCGCAGCGGCTGCGGATCGATCCCATGTTCTTTGTTGTACGCCAACTGAATTTCGCGACGCCGCTCTGTCTCACTGATTGCTTCCTCCATCGACTCAGTGACCTGGTCGGCGTACATGATGACCTCTCCAGATACGTTACGAGCTGCGCGCCCGATAGTCTGAATCAGCGACTTGGTCGAACGCAGGAACCCTTCCTTGTCGGCGTCGAGAATTGCAACAAGTGAAACTTCCGGCAAGTCGAGACCCTCTCGCAGCAGGTTGATGCCAACGAGGACGTCAAACTCTCCAAGCCTCAGCTGGCGGAGCAGCTCAACGCGCTGCAACGTATCAATGTCAGAGTGCAGGTAGCGCACCTTTACCCCGTTATCCAGGAGATAATCAGTCAAGTCCTCAGCCATGCGCTTCGTCAAGGTAGTGACCAGCACGCGCTCGTTCTTCTCCACCCGGACGCGAATCTCGTCAATCAGGTCGTCGATTTGTCCCTTCGTCGGTTTCACCGTGACCTTTGGATCGACGAGGCCTGTTGGGCGAATAACCTGCTCAACAAACTCGCCGTGTGCTGCTTCGAGCTCGTAATCGCCCGGTGTCGCGGACATGTACACCGTCTGCCCCACGCGCGATTCAAACTCATCGAAGGTCAACGGACGGTTGTCGACGGCACTCGGCAGCCGGAATCCGAATTCCACGAGGTTGCGCTTCCTCGACATATCGCCTTCAAACATTCCTCCAATTTGCGGGACGGTCACGTGGGACTCGTCGATAATTGTGAGGAAGTCTTCCGGGAAGTAGTCGATGAGCGTCGCCGGCGCCGATCCTGCCTCGCGCCCGTCCATGTGACGAGAATAGTTCTCAATGCCTGAGCAGAAGCCAACCTGCTGAATCATCTCGAGGTCATACTCGGTGCGCATCCGAAGTCGCTGAGCCTCAAGTAGTTTTCCGCGGTTCTCAAGGTCCTCTAAACGGTCTGCAAGCTCTTCTTTGATGGATTCGATCGCCTTTTCCATTCGCTCTTCAGTGGCCACGTAGTGGGTAGCAGGAAAGATCCGAAGCTCATCTTCTTGGCTCAGCACGTCTCCCGTGAGCGGATGAATGTAATACAAGCTGTCAATCTCGTCTCCGAAGAACTCAACCCGAACCGCGACTTCCTCATACGCAGGAATGATATCGACGACGTCGCCCTTTACTCGGAACGTACCGCGTTTGAAGTCAATATCGTTGCGCTCGTACTGGATATCAACGAGTAATCGAAGGAAGCGGTCACGCTCAACCTCTTCCCCCACGCGCAGCACCACAGAGCGATCAAGGTAGGACTGCGGCGTACCAAGGCCGTAGATACAAGAGACTGACGACACCACCACTACGTCACGACGCGACAGCAATGCGGAGGTAGCTGAGTGACGCAGGCGTTCCACATCATCATTAATGGAGGAATCTTTTTCGATGTATGTATCCGTCTGAGCGATATATGCCTCTGGTTGGTAATAGTCGTAGTACGAGACGAAGTACTCAACCGCGTTATTTGGGAGGAGCTGCCGAAGCTCATTTGCTAGCTGCGCGGCGAGCGTCTTGTTCGGGGCCATCACGAGCGTTGGGCGCTGCTGCTTTTCAATCAGCCACGCTGCCGTCGCCGACTTGCCGGTGCCGGTGGCACCCATGAGGACGACGTCTTCTTCTCCCCGGTTGAGACGTTCATCTAGCTCTGCGATCGCTTTAGGCTGATCACCCGATGGCTCAAACTCCGAGACGACTTCAAAGGGCTTTTCACGACGCTCGATCTCGCCTACTGGTCGAAACTCCGAATGTGCTAGGACCGGATGCTCTGCTGCAAATGCCATGCAGCTCAGTCTAATGACTCAACCAGATTCCTCAACGTTGATGCTGCAACAATTCTCGCTCGACATAGTCGACCAAAGCGTCCACCTGCGGAGCGAGCTCAGACAACGGACCGTTGTTATCAATCAAGTAGTCAGCGGCCGCGAGTCGATCGTCGTCATCAATCTGCCGTGCAATACGGGAACGGGCGTCTGCCTCCGCTAGACCGCGCGATTGAACCAGTCGCCTCACTCGCTCTTCCTCATTCACGTCGACTACAACAGTGAAGTCCATCTGACGGTGCAGCCCAAGCTCTACAAGCAGTGGCATATCGTACACAGCAACCCGGGCTCCTTCAGCTTCAGCGGCGTCGAACTGCCGTGATGACTCCTTACGAATCGCAGGATGCGTAATCGAATTCAGCTTCTGCGTCTGTTCCTCCGAGGCAAACGCCCGCTGCGCCAGCAACTTGCGGTTCAAAGCGCCGGAAGCGTCCACCAGGTCATCGCCGAATGCAGCAGCCACCTCTTTTAGCGCATCGTTTCCTGGTTGCAGAACATCGCGCGCGATACGGTCAGCATCGACTACGACGAAGCCACGCTCACGTAACAACGCGGCAACGGACGACTTTCCGCTTCCGATTCCTCCGGTAAGCCCAATTCTCAACATGCGTCACATAATAGGCGAAAACCCCTTCCTGGATTCCAGGAAGGGGTCGTCGATTAGCTAGTAAAGACTAGTTGCCAGCGAGCTTGTCGCGAAGTGCTGCGAGCTGCTCGTCAGATGCAAGCGAGCCACCTGCGCTAGCGGTCTCATCCGCTGCCGGAGCTGCAGCGTTGGACTGCGAGGAGTAGTTCGCCTGGTCACCCGCCTGCTCTGCCGCCTCGGCAGCAGCAGCGCGATGACGCTCGATCTGTGCAGTGTGCGCCTGGAAGCGGCGCTCGGCCTCTGCGTAGCGAGCCTCCCACTGCTGACGAGCTTCGTCGAAGCCCTCCATCCACTCGTTGGTCTCCGGATCGAAGCCCTCTGGGAAGATGTAGTTGCCCTGCTCGTCGTAGGAATCAGCCATGCCGTAGCGGGACGGATCGAACTCTTCGTTGTAGTCCTCGTCCGCCTGCTTCAGCGACAGCGAGATACGACGACGGTCGAGATCGATGTCGATGACCTTGACCATGACCTCTTCGCCAACGTTGACAACCTGGTCCGGTACCTCGACGTGGCGCTGTGCCAGCTCGGAGATGTGAACCAGACCCTCGATGCCCTCTTCGACGCGAACGAACGCACCGAATGGAACAAGCTTGGTGACCTTGCCCGGCACGATCTGGCCGACAGCGTGGGTGCGTGCGAACACGCGCCATGGGTCCTCCTGGGTCGCCTTCAGCGACAGGGAAACACGCTCACGGTCGAGATCGACGTCGAGAACCTCAACGGTAACCTCATCGCCGACGGTGACAACCTCAGATGGGTGGTCGATGTGCTTCCAGGACAGCTCGGAAACGTGAACCAGGCCGTCTACGCCGCCAAGGTCCACGAAAGCACCGAAGTTGACGATGGAAGAAACAACGCCCTTGCGTACCTGACCCTTCTGCAGCTGGTGCAGGAAGTCGGAACGAACAGCGGACTGCGTCTCTTCGAGGTATGCACGGCGGGACAGGACCACGTTGTTGCGGTGCTTGTCCAGCTCGATGATCTTTGCCTCGAGCTCCTGGCCAATGTATGGATCCAGGTCACGGACGCGACGCATCTCAACGAGCGACGCAGGCAAGAAGCCACGAAGACCGATGTCGAGGATGAGGCCACCCTTGACAACCTCGATGACCGTACCAGTAACTGGCTGGTCGTTCTTCTGCAGCTCTTCGATGGTGCCCCAAGCACGCTCGTACTGAGCACGCTTCTTGGAGAGCAGGAGGCGACCTTCCTTGTCCTCCTTGGTCAGGACCAGTGCGTCGATCTCGTCGCCGACCTGGACAACTTCGTCCGGGTCAACGTCATGCTTGATCGACAGCTCACGGGTAGGGATAACACCCTCAGTCTTGTAGCCGATGTCAAGGAGAACCTCATCGTGGTCAACCTTAACTACGGTGCCGGAGACGATGTCACCATCATTGAAGTACTTGATGGTTGCGTCTACAGCGGCGAGAAATTCCTCAGGTCCGCCGATATCGTTGATTGCGACCTGTGGTGCGTTGGAAGTGCGCATAAGTTAAATGTGCTCCGAAATTGAAATAGGAGATCGTATTTGGACAGGGGCATATCATCTCTTACCAGCGCGGAAAGATCCCGCAATATGAGCCGGTGATGCCCTCCTATTACGACACCACGAGACCTATTGCCCAGATATGCTCGTGCAAGAATATCGCCTTTGCCCAGCTCGCGCAAATATCAACACTCGGATAAATCCCCATCAGGTCGACCGTTAAGGCAAGCAACACATCCTTCACCGAACTCGCCAACTGAGAATGCCGTAAGTCTGCCACACCGCCGATAAGACGCAAACTCGCAGGTCAAAGCAATACACTCGCCATCCCACACCCCCATAATTAGTCAATATTTTGTTTAATGTAGTCCATTTTTGGCCAATTCTCTTACGTTCCCCACAGACGTCTGTTAGTGTTTTCATTGCCACGATCAAGGCGCAGCAGCGATAGATGAGGCCAATCTAGAGCTGTGAAACCTCGCGAGGTGAACCGTGGCACCGCTTCTCGGGGGAACTCGGGGGAAGAAGCGGTTGATGGGGGGAAGGCAGTCCCAGACGGATTGAGAAGGAGGCTCTGGGACCGTCTCGGGGCTATAGAGCGGAATAATGGGGGCCGCTCTATAGCCCCACACTTCCCGCCTTAATGGCCAGCATCTTGCCAGTTCTCTCCGTATCCGGTAGAAACCTCGAGCGGCACGTTGAGCTCAATAGCGCGATCCATCTCCCGCTCAACAATCTCACGCACTTCATCGAGCTCACCCGGAGCGACTTCAACAACCAACTCGTCATGCACTTGCAACAGCACACGGGACTCGTAATCAGCCAACGCTCGGTCAACGTGAATCATCGCTACTTTAATGATGTCTGCGGCAGTACCTTGAATAGGAGCATTCAGGGCCGCCCGCTCAGCATTTTCTCGGGCGACTCGGTTGTCGCTGTTGAGCTCAGGCAGGTAGCGTCGGCGCCCAAACACAGTTGCCGTGTATCCATCTTTTCTGGCTTTCTCGACGACCGAGTCCAGATAGTGCTTCACCCCACCGAAACGGTGGAAATAACTCTCCATGATTTCCTTGGCTTCACCTGGCGAGATCGAGAGCTGCGCGGCGAGGCCGTACGCAGAGAGCCCATAAACCAAACCATATGACATTGCCTTGACCCGACGGCGTAGCTCGGGCGTCACGGCGTCGATAGCAACATCAAATACCTGTGAACCGACGTAGTTGTGCAGGTCTTCGCCATCCTTGTACGCGGAGATGAGCCCCTTGTCCCCGGACAGGTGCGCCATCACTCGCATCTCAATCTGTGAGTAATCAGCGGTCAGAAGATACTCATACCCCTTACCAACGGTGAATGCTGCTCGAATCTTTTGACCTGTCTCTGTACGGACGGGAATATTCTGCAGGTTTGGATCAGTCGAACTCAGTCGGCCCGTTGAAGTCACGGTTTGGTTGAAGGTTGTGTGAATTCGGCCATCACTGTGTACCGCCTTGATAAGCCCCTCGATTGTGGACTTCATCTTCTGATATTCACGATGTGCCAACAGATGATCAAGGAACGGATGCGGATTCTTTTCTGCAAGCGCCTCGATCTCCTTGGCTGCCGTCGAATACCCAGTCTTTGTTTTCTTGGTTTTAGGCAAGTCAAGTTTGTCGAAAAGAACGACAGAAAGCTGCTTCGGACTCGAAAGGTTGAGAGCTGGCTCGTCGACAAGCGTGCGGGCCTCTCCTTCTACCTGGGCAACCTTGTCAGTAAACTCCTTGCGAAGATTTTCAAGAGCTTCGATATCAACAGCCACACCGACGTCCTCCATCCTGGCAAGAATGGGTACAAGCGGCAGCTCAAGGTCGGCGTACAGCGCGTAAGAGTCGATTTCACGAAGTTCTTGAGCAAGATGTTGCGCCAGTTCCAGCACAGCAACGGCGGCATCAACCTGTGAAGTTTGATCCAACAGACTGAGCTGCTCTTGCCCTACGTCCAACTGTCGCTGCAAGTGACGCTGGTATACATCAGCCAGCGCATAGGTGCGCTGCCCCGGGCGAAGCAGGTAGGCAGCAATCGCTGTGTCATGCGCAATCCCGCTGAGTGTGATACCTCTGCCCCGCAGCATGTGATACATAGCTTTACCGTTGTGGAGGTACTTGGGGTCATCTGACTCCAACCAGTCCTTCAGCGCAACATCCTCTTCAGGGGTTAGCTCCGCTGTTTCGCGTTGGATGCCGTGCCGCTCCTTATCGACGATCCCAATCGCAGTAGCATCGCCGTTTGCCGGCAGCGGACTACCGTCCACATACAGCGCTAATCCTTGACCCCTATGGGAAGCGATCCATGCGTCCAACGGCCCTTCGTCGATCACAACTTCTGGAAGCTCCACAGGCAAATGCTCTTCGGCGTCCCCTTCCGTAGGAAGCGCGGATAGCACACGTTCGCGAAGATTCGTGCCGAACTCCAAAGAATCAAATCGCTTCGCAATAGCACCGATGTCTACGGTCTTTAGCTCCAAGTCATTTGGCGTAACAGGGAGCTCTACGTCGGTGACCATCTGCGTGAGTTCACGATTGAGCTGCACTTGCTCGATACGGTCTCGGAAGTTTTGACCTGCGACTCCCTTGATTTCATCCGCGTGGTTAACGAGTTCTGCAAGCGAACCGTATTGCGTGATCCACTTTGTCGCCGTCTTCTCCCCGACCTTCGGAACCGAGGGGAGGTTATCAGACGGGTCTCCCCGAAGCGCCGCAAAATCCGGATACTGTGCCGGAGTCAGCCCGTACTTCTCCTCGACCTTGTCCGGAGTGAAACGTGTCATCGTCGAAACCCCGCGCATCGGGTACAACAGCGTCGTTGAATCGTCTACCAGTTGTAGGTAGTCACGGTCCCCTGAAACCAAGACAATTTCGAAATCCTGATCAGCGCGAGCCAGGTGCACCAGCGTCGCCACGATATCGTCAGCTTCAAAATTCTCCTTCGACAAGCTGATGATTCCGAGGTCCTCAAGACACTCCTGAATCAGCGGAACCTGCCCCTTAAACTCTGGCGGAGTGGATTCGCGCTGAGCTTTGTACTCCGGAAAACGTTCCGTTCGAAACGTCTTGCGCCCCACATCGAACGCCACACCAATATGCGTCGGTGCTTCTTGCGCCACAACGTTGGCGAACATCGACAAGAAGCCATACACCGCATTCGTTGTTTGGCCACCGGTCGTCGAAAAGTTTTCAGCAGGCAGAGCGTAGAACGCTCGAAATGCCATGGAGTGTCCGTCAATGAGCAATAACCGTTTCTTCACGGCCCCTAGTGTAGACGTACGTCCCGACATGACGACTCAAACAAGAAAACCCGGCTTATGGCCGGGTGTTGTGCCCCAGGTGAGACTCGAACTCACACTGGACGGGTTTTGAATCCGTTGCCTCTGCCAATTGGGCTACTGGGGCGACGTCGCAAAGTATATAGCAGGCAAGCGCTCAGGCGTGAATCGCACCACGCGATCATCTAAAACGCCAGTTCACTCCAGGTATCTAAAATTCGTCAGGTAGGGTGATGAGCGCTGTATATGAAGCAGAGCACAGGAGGGTGCAGTGACAACAGTTCTGATCGGGATCTTCCTGGCTGTGTTCGCTGGAGCTGCCTTGCAGCGAATTTCAGGAATGGGCCTTGGGCTTATCGCGGCCCCCGCACTATCTGTCCTCCTCGGTCCAGTCTCTGGGGTGTTGATGGTCAACGTGCTAGCCACAGTCAACGCGATAGCCAACACCTATTCAATGCGCGAGCGCGTTGATTGGAAACGCTTTGCCCCAATTGCCGGAGCCCTTGTTTTGGGTGCGGTACCCGGCGCATTCCTCATACGGGCAGTTTCAACTAGTTTGCTTCTAATCATCGTTGGCGTTCTATTGTTGATCGCGCTCGGCACAGTGACGTTGGGAAAACGCTACATACCGAATATTGAAGGCACCGTACCTTCTGTTATCGCAGGTTCACTTGGTGGTTTCATGAACACGTTGGCAGGCGTAGCTGGCCCATCAATCACCGTGTACGCCCACGCGGCACGCTGGCCTAAGGAGATCTACGCAGCTACGCTCCAGCCAATCTTCCTGGTCAGCGGCGCACTCTCATTCGCCATTAAGGAAATCACTGGTGCAGCAAACCTCTCCGCGGTGACTCCTGAAACGTGGGTGGTTGGCATTGTTGCGATGGTGTTGGGCATCGTTGTTGGCACCCGTATGGCACCACGGGTACCAGTACAACTGGGGTACCGAATAGCACTCGCCCTGGCGATCTTCGGCGGGTTCACCGCACTTGTGCGCGGTCTACTCGGTACCGGAGCATAATCCACTAACCAACGCTACTTTTAAACTGAGCCCCAAACCACAACAGCACCGGTTCCTTTCCAGTATCCGGGCGTAGAGCCATAAACACGCACTTGGCGCGCGACACGGTATCTAATCCGCCTCAGATAATGGACAATGCATTCCAGAACGAATAGTATGAAAGTCATGGGTAGACCACGAGAGTTCGATGAAGACGAAGTCATCCGCAGGGCTATAAAGCTTTTCGGTGAACGCGGGTATACAGCACAGTCCGTTGACGCAACTCTTACCTACCTTGAGATAAATCGTTCGAGCTTCTATAAAATCTTCGGTTCCAAACATGGCCTGCTGAGAACGGCGCTGGAAGCAGTATGCCGAAACGCTAAGACAGGTGAAGTGACACTAGAAGCCAAGAGTCTTGTTGCAGTCACTCTCGTGGAAGTCGCGCCCGTAAGCCAAGAGCTACGCCCCTTGATTCTCGAAGCAAATTCCCTTTGCTTTGCTGGAGGCCCAGCAGCACTAGGCAAGCACTTACTCGACCGCGCAAGCGGCACTTCCAAAGGAGAAGCACAATGAGCAACAACAATCTCAAATTCACCGACGCTACTCTGGTTGTTGAGCCACTCGGCTTAGATAAGATTTGGTCGTTCAAAGGATCCATCGAGGTTCCCTGGGAACATGTACGCGGAGCTACACATGACCCGGGTATGAAGAACGAGCCGAAGGGTTTTCGCTGCCCAGGACTAAGGATGGGTGAAAAGCTTGCGGGAACGTTCCACTCAGATGGTGAAAAGCTGTTTTGGAACCTCAGCGGATTCGAGAATACGGTCGTAATCGAGTTAGCTGATGAGAACTTCGCCCGCCTCGTCCTCACAGTTGATGACCCAGTCACAACTGTTGAACGCATCAACGAGTTGGCATCAGCCTGATAGCTAAGTTTCGTACAAAAGGAGCCTGGTCGAGGGAATCCTCGACCAGGCTCCTTGTGCCCCAGGTGAGACTCGAACTCACACTGGACGGGTTTTGAATCCGTTGCCTCTGCCAATTGGGCTACTGGGGCGTGCCTGCTCAATATAGCGCACGGCGCGAGCAGAACAACAATCGGACGCCGTTAAGGTCAGCGCACAGTAGAGCCGGGTTGGTTTGGTAGCAGATCAAACTCATCGATCGCCTCGAACGAGGCCTGCGCGTCATCTTCCGAAATGACGTCCATTGCGAATCCATTCTGGATGAGCACCCACTGCCCCACCTCAACTTCTGGAAGATATGCGAAGCAGCATGGCCGCTCCTCACCCTTCATATCGATGGCCCCCATCGGCAAGGGGCTGGACAGGTCGCCAGTGCTGAGCACTTTCGCTGGAACTCCAAGACACATCGCTACATCATTTCCTTTCAATGTTGATGTTCATGGCGCCTTCCGGTGCCGAGGTGCACGGAAGGCAAGGATCCGCGCTACGGATCGCATACTCCATCTCTGCAGGAGTCGATGCCTCTGTGAGCATCCGAGCAAGCCATCCCTCATTTTGCGCGGTAGGGCTCAAAATCTGGCAATCGATCAGATTGCCGTCTTCCACAGTGTAGCGGTGCACCAACAAGCCTCGAGGACCGTCAACGATTCCCGTTACGGTGCCATCGCGCAGTGAATTATCGACGACGACCGGCTCAGCCAACAGCTCAGGAACCTGCAAAAGCTTTTCGATATCGTCGAGTACCGAGCGCACAAGCGCAAACTGGGCGTCGCGCGCGCTCAGATGGGGGAATCGCGCAACTGGGCCTACCCGGTAGTCGCGCCAGTGGCCGTCGATAAGTACCTGGGGCCGCGGGGTGATAGCACCGGGGTGCTGCTCTCGAACGTGCTCATAGAAATCATGCGCTGGGAACACATGCAGCTCACCCTCGAAACGCGCGGCAATGCACTCTCCTAGTGGATCTGCTGCGCCGTCGGCATCACACGCGAAAAGGTCGGCAAGCTTTGGAGGATGCTGTTCCACAGGCTCAACCGGTTGGGAAGGCAAGAGACTACGGATCGTCGAGACGCCTTCAGCTGCGCGCTTGACCTCATCGGCATCGGCGTGTGCGTGCACTCCCCCAGGAATCGCAACATCGGGAAAGTGACCCGGACAACCGGCGGCACGCAGCACCAGCTTCGCAAACTTGCGGATCTCTAATCCGTGGTCAGGCAGCAGGCGCGGTGCGAGCGTGTCAAGGACCGAACCCGCATGAAGAAGGCGCCGGAGCTGCACGGCCTGCTCGCTCATCGAATCGCTCGACCCAACAAGTTGGTCAAGTGCTCGCATCCCCGCCAAGTGGTGCGTTACCGGGCACAGCCCACAGAGTCGCGTCACGATAGTCGGAACTTCGCTCGCGCGCTTGCCCACTAACAGCTTGTCTACGCGCGGCACGCCGGCGATGTCGAAGCGTGCCGTGCGTTCACTTCCCTCGCCTTCGACAATAACTGTCGCTGCAAGCGGATCGATGACGGCGTCAAGAAACAACTTCTCTGACAAATTCCATGCTCCTTACTCGCGTTGCCTACCCCAATTGAACATAATGGGGGTATGCATGAATTGAGTCTACTTCGCGGGGTAATCGATGCAGTGAACGAGTCGGTGCCCGGCCGAAACGTCCTGGCGGTCGGTATGAAAGTAGGCACGCGCTCCGGGGTTGATGTGTATGCGCTTCGCCAAGCATGGGATCTTGCACGCGTCGATACAACGTGTGCTCAAGCCCGGCTCGACTTGGACATTATCCCCGCGGCAGTCTGGTGCCCTCAATGTGAAGATACCGTCGAGATTGACGAATACTTCGCGCTGCGATGCCCTAAATGTGACACCCCCACTGCAGATCTGCGTGGGGGTGACGAGTTCCAAGTTACTTGGGTTGATGTTGAGTAGCTTCGGCTGTCCACTCCTTTAGCAGCTGCCGGGCCCGCTGCACTGCTTCTGGAATTGCAGCACTGATCTCCTCACTCAGCGATGTACGGAATTCGACGTCGCGCGCCGTGATACCCACAACCGCCACGTTGTCGGGTTCTTGACCTGTGAGGCGCGCGGCGCTCAACAGGTCCAGCAGTCCCACCTGGTGAGGCGATAGCTGCTGTTGCAATAGGCGCGGAATTTGATCACCGACGAGCACAGCCACATCACCTGGCTGGCCCTGTTTGAGCCCATCGAGCACCAGCAGGTAGTCGGCGTCCTGCACCATGGGTAGGATCTCCATGCCAGACGTTCCTCCATAGATGAAGTTCACGCCCTGGATCGGGTCCGCCTCAAGCTCGCGGAGGATGGCCAGCCCAACTGCGTCATCCGCCATGATCTCGTTTCCAATGCCAATGACGTTGATAGTGACGCCATCAAGCGTCACCAACTCAGGCGATGGCACCGGGACATCTGGCGCGGGACGAAGCTTCCTCGTGACCGTCATACTCTACTCAACCTCAGGGCCGTCAACCGGCTTCGTGCCCTTCGGCAACCAAACACCGCCGTTGATCATTGCAGACAGGCCACCGTGGCGCTCCGTCGCATCGGCACGGAACACAAGGTAGACGTGCAGAATGACGAAAGCCCAAATAATGAACATGATCAATGCATGCACCAAACGGAAGTATGGGATGCCGATCCATTCCACAGGTGCAGCCATGAGCCGCCAGAACCAGCTATCCTGCTTTGGCAAACCGAAAAGCGCAAGACCAGAGTAAATCTGCACCATACACATAGCGTAAATGCCCGTGTACGCCGTCTGCTGGAGACCATTGTGGCCAACACGTGGTGGCGGTTCGTTCGTAAGGAGCAGGTAGTATTTCGTCTGCTCCCACATCAACTTCAGATCATCTTGGCTTCGCACTGGCCACAGTGCCCGCCACTTCATCTGTCGTGTTTGAGCGAACACCATAATGGCTAGGCGCCAGATAGACAGTGCGATCCACGCGAAGGCTGCAATGAAGTGGATGAGACGGTTCCAGCCCATGAGCATTCCGGCATCGTGAGCATTCGAAGGACCGAAGAATGGATCCATGATGTAGTAACCAGTGATCGTCATCATGATGATCAAAATCATGTTGATCCAGTGCTGCCAACGCAGTGCAACCGGCCACATCTCGATGCGGGTGTAGCCGCCCTTGGATACAGGACGCGGACGGACATGGTCGCCGATGCCGAATGCAATATAGCCTTTGAGTACAAATTCACCGGTCTTGTCGCCATCTACAGGTGCAACGGCGACGCCCATGCATCGATTGCCGAACTTCGAAACTGTGTCGACGTTCTGCATCATCGTCTTCATCTCATGCTTATCCCATGCAGATGCTTGAACTACCGATGCAAGGTCTCCACGCATGACCGCTACGTCCTGGCGCTCGCCGAGCAACTTTGCGTCACGCACGACCGAAAGCGAGTACTTTCGGCTTGGCGTCGCGGGGCTGAAGCTCTCCACGGTGCCGTAGACGTAGTCGGGGTCAACAGCACGCAGCAGCGCCTGATCAACAGGATCTGGCGAGTTTGCCGGCTGCGACGATGCCAGGCGCAACAGTGTTTCCGCACCGATATCGTCTATCGGCCGTGATTCTGTGACGCTCAACACCAGATTTTTATCTGGAGCGATCTTGCGAGTCTCAGGCACGCCACCCGAGCTCGAAGAAGCACGGTTTAGCTGGGTGCTCATTGCGTGATCACCTTCACAAGTTCATTGCCTTCCGTGTCCAGCAGGTGCACAGCACAGGACATGCATGGATCAAACGAGTGGATGGTGCGAAGTACCTCTAGCGGTTCCTCTGGGTTGGCCAGCGGGTGCTTGCCATTCGCCAGAGATTCCTCGTATGGGCCCATCTTGCCCTCAGGATCACGACCACCGGCCAGCCAGGTGGTCGGCACGACGGCCTGGTAGCGCTCCGTCTTACCATCCTTGATCTTGGTCCAGTGGCTGAGAGAGCCACGGGCGACTTCCATCATGCAGAAGCCTTCTGATTCCTTCGGCCAGGAAGAAGGTTCCCACTTGCTGGAGTCGAAGACGTCGTAGTCACGCTTGCGCAATCCTTCGATGAACTCGGGCAGCAACACATTGGTCATGGCCTCAGAAGTCGTTACAGCTTCCAGAGCACGAGCCAGCGTACGGCCACCGGTCGAATTCAGCTGTTCGAGCTTAATGCCGAGCTTCTTCAGCGCATCATCAACGAGGCGCTTCGTGCTTGGCTCGTTCTGAGCATATGCGAGCAGGATACGGGCAACTGGGCCAACCTGAACGACGTGGCCGTCGTAACGCGGCGCCTTAGACCAGGTGTACTCCTCGTTATCGCCGAGCCATTTATACGGCAATTTAGGACCGGTGTAATCGGCGATAGTGTCGCCCTCAAATGGGTGTTTGCCTTCGTTCTTGTCATCCTGTGCGAACCATGCCGAGGAAACGTATTCCTTGAACAGGTCCGGATTGAGCTCATGGACCTTGGAGTAGTCACCGTTGAGCAGTACACCCGGAGTGATGTCCGTGTGCGTGTACCCCATGGTTCGCTCCATGTGATCACCACGAACTGTTGCGCCAGCCATACCAACCGCGAGGAAGTTCGGGGCAGCCGCACCAATATCAAAGTAATCCTTGTACACGCCCATAATCGCCATTGCGTCAGGCAGGTACACACCGTTGATGAACTCATGGATCTCTGCGACCCAGTTCTTGATTTGGTCAATCGAAACCTGGTTGACCGTCTCTGACTTATCCTGGTCGATCGTGCAGGCCATACCCCCGACGAGGAAGTTCGGGTGCGGGTTCTTACCGCCAAACACCGTATTGATGCGGATAATCGAGCGCTGGAACTGCAACGCATCGAGGTAGTGCGAAACCGCCATCAAGTTTGCTTCTGGTGGCAGACGGTAGTCCTCGTGGTCCCAGTATCCACCGGTGAAGATAGAAAGCTGACCGGAATCAAGAACCGAGTTCAAGGTGTCTTTCACCTGCTGGAACTTGTCGACGGAGTTGAGCTTCCAGTTCGAACCTATCGATTTCGCAAACTCGACTGCCTTCTCTGGGTCAGCCTTTGCTGCGGAGACAACGTTCACCCAGTCAAGGGCGTGCAGGTGGTAGAAGTGCACAACATGGTCGTGAATTTCCTGGCTTGTCAGGACGAGGTCACGAATAAGCTGCGCTTGCTTTGGGATGTGGCTTCCAATCGCGTCTTCGACGGCAACAACACTTGCCAGGGAGTGGACACCAGTGCAAACGCCACAGATACGGCCAACAAACGCCCAGACGTCGCGTGGATCTCGACCTTCTACAATCTTCTCAATGCCGCGGAACATCGTGGTCTCGCTCCAAGCGTTGGTGATGGTGCCGTCTTCGACTTCCATCTCCATACGGAGGTGACCCTCGATACGCGTCAGCGGGTCTACAACAACTCTTTCAGCCATTTTTAGTTGCTTTTCCTTTCAATCGTCGTGAACGCCGCTTACGCGGAAGGGTTGGTCGGCCTGTGATGGCCATCGGCATCTGTGCTCGTCGCAAATGCCCGATCGCCCTCTGCCATGAGTGCCGAAATATCTCCCGGCTCGTCTTCTTCACCGAATGCCGCGAGGGGTTGCACCTCGCCGCTCTTACGGCGGATGCCGACCTCCTTGACAACACTCAGCGCGCCGTGAACTGCAGTGCCAGCAGCCGCGACACCGATCAGTCCGAGGCCGATCTTGCCCGCGGAGGCTTCCTGTCCGAATGCCCGAACGTTCGGCAGCTCTTCGTAGAACGGGGTGAACTTGTCAAAGAAGTGCTTTTCCGTACAGCCAATGCAGGGGTGACCTGCGCCGATCGGCCAACCAGACTTGAGGTTCCACTGAATAATCGGGCATGGCGAGAAGGTCGAAGGACCCTTGCAGCCCACTTCGTAGAGGCACCAGCCGTTACGAGCGCCTTCGTCGTCAAATGTGCGCACGAACTGGCCAGCGTCAAAGTGTGGACGCTTCGGGCAGGAATCGTGAATGCGCTGATCGTATGCAAAAAGGGGACGACCTTCTCCATCAACCTTTGGCGGCTCACCATGCGTGAGCAGATAAGTGATGGTCGCAGTAATCACTTCGCCGATTGGCGGGCAGCCAGCTACGTTGATGACAGGCTTGTCCTTAATGATCTCGTCGACGCCCACAGCTCCGGTTGGGTTCGGACGTGCCGCCTGTACGGAGCCATAGACTGCGCAAGCGCCGACGGAGAGGATGACGGTTGCGTTCTCTGCGGCTTCGCGGAGAACTTGCTCGGCGCTCTTGCCGCCGATCTGGCAGTATGCGCCACCTGCACCAGTTGGAACAGAGCCGTTGACCACCAGAATGTGCGGTTCCTTGTTCATCTCTTCCAGTGCCTGCTCGGCTGCGTGCCCTGATGCAGCCATCACGAGCTCGTTGTAGTTCATCGACAGCTGGTTCAAGACGAGGTCCTCAACTGTGGAGGAACCGGAACGAAGCACCGACTCCATACAGCCGGTGCACTCCTGTAGCTGAAGCCAAGCAACCATTGGCTTCTTTACATCACCGAGCGCCTCGGCAATTACCTCAGTCTCTTCAGCGTTGGCGCGTGAGGCAAGCGGCGCACCCACTGCAAACACTGCAGCCATAGAGCTGCACATTTTAAGGAAGTCTCGACGCTTCACCCCCTTCTTCGACAGGTTTTCCCAAAGCGTTCCACTCTGCCAAGTGTCTTGTAGAAGCATCGATTTTCCCTCTCATGCGAGAGCCATGTGCCGGCACATACTCCGGCCCATACCCCTCAAATGAACGTGTACAGATTCCATCAGCGGTCAAGCTGCATGCTTAACGCATCTATAGGGCCAGGGTATCAAGACATGAAAGTAATTCCGGTGTCGTGAAGTCGGCAGGGCTAGAAATCTACCCCCGATTGGGACATAAGCCACTCATTCCACTCGTCTAATCCTTCCCCCGTTGTAGCTGAGGTAAGGATTACCTTCACTCCAGGATTCACCTTCTCAAGATTTTCCTTGAACAGATCGAGATCGAAATTCAGGTAAGGCAGCAGGTCAACCTTGTTTACGACGACCACTTCGACACTCCGGAACATGACCGGGTACTTCAGCGGCTTATCCTCCCCCTCGGTAACTGAGGCAACCATTACCTTATGATGCTCTCCAACTTCAAATTCAGCCGGACACACTAGGTTGCCAACATTTTCAATCAGCACCATATCGACATCATCGAGGTTGAGCCCCTTTAAAGCATGCGCAACCATCGGAGCATCGAGGTGGCACTCGCCCCCAAACCCGTTCCCGGTATTGAGCAGACTTACCTGTGCACCGAGGTTTTCCAAGCGCTCTGCGTCTAACGCAGTTTCGATGTCACCTTCTACAATCCCGAAACGGATTTTGTCCGCGAGCGCTTCCAAGGTTTTACGCAGCAGCGTCGTCTTTCCTGCTCCCGGGGAGCTCATCACGTTGATGCAAACCACGCCGTGCTCTTCAAACGCGGAACGGTTTGCGGCCGCTTTTACATCGTTTTCCGTGAAAATATCCTCAAGCACCGCGATGCGTTCACGTCCAGTGTCATACCCAGTGTGGTCTCCGTGCTCAGAGTGCTCCGCATCTACTCCCACGTGGAGGTGATCGTGTTCGTGGTGGTGCGTGTGATCATGCGAATGATCGTGGCTGTGAACAGTCCCGTCGTCGTGGCGGTGGAAACGTCCCATGCTTCTTTTCTCCTTCTTAACGGTCAGATGTCACATCAATGTCTACGACAGCGAATTCCTCGCCCGTAATCACACTCGTGGGAGCGTTGCATTCCTGGCATCGGACGTCGAGATACTCATTGGGGTCGAGTATTCTTCGATGCCCGTTGCTGCACTCGATCTCGGCTGGAACCCAGTCGATCCGCAGCTCCGACTTTTCCATGGGGCTCCCCTTTGTGACGAACCCCCAGGCATACTCGAGTGATTCCGGCACGACTTGTCGCAGCGCACCGATTCGGAGGTGCACCGACAGCACTGTTCGTCCGCGCGCTGCGCGCTGAACTGCTGACGCTAACTGATGACTTAATGCAACTTCATGCACAGCACCTAGCCTAGGCGATTATTCAAGAAGTTTGTAGAGTATGCAGCATGGGAGCACAGAGCAGAGTCCGCGTCTTTCTCGAAGGCATTGTCCAGGGGGTGGGAATGCGTCCGCACGTCGCGCGAATCGCACAACGCTTCGGCCTTACTGGACTTGTCGGCAACAACGAGCGCGGAGTCTTTATCGAGTTTCAGGGCGACGCAACAGCACTCCACAATGCGCAGAAGACGCTTATCGACGAGCTCCCGCCTCTCGCTCACATTTTGGATAGCCAAACGTCTTCACTCCCACTCGTATACGGCGAAACGGGGTTTCGGATTGTCGAGTCAGAACATGTCGAGGGAGAAAAGACACTCATCTCCCCTGACATGACAACGTGTGAAGCCTGCCTAGCCGATATTGATGACCAAGACAATCGGCGCTACCACTACCCATTCACCACTTGCACGCACTGCGGACCACGTCTTTCCATCATTACTTCGCTCCCCTACGACCGCGCGACTACCACCATGCGTGAATTCCCTATGTGCACACAATGCGAGGAAGAATACACGAACCCAGACGACCGGCGGTTTCACGCGCAACCAATAAGCTGCCCACATTGCGGCCCTACTTTGTGGTGTACGGATGCCAACGGTGCCGTCCTCGCCGAAACGCGAACGGATGCGCTTGCATTGGACCCCGGCAAATTCGACGAGCTCGTGCTCAAGGTTCAAAACGCCTGGGAATCTGGTGCGGTCGTCGCGGTCAAAGGGATTGGTGGCTTTCACCTGATGTGCGCGGCGGAAAACGAAGAGGCCGTCGAAAAGCTGAGGGAGCGCAAGCGCCGACCCGACAAGCCTCTCGCGGTGATGGTGCCAAATCTCGACGCCGCCAAATCCATTGCAACACTCAGTAAAGAAGCGGAGGATCTTTTGGTATCGCCGTCACATCCGATCGTGTCTGTTCCGCTTCACGAAGGAGCACTCTGCGAAGGGATTGCGCCTGGTTTGAGGGAAGTAGGCCTCATGCTTCCATATTCGCCACTGCACCATCTGTTGGTTGACCGACCTGTGGTAGCTACCTCGGGCAATCTCAGCGGCGAGCCTTTATGCGTCACTAATGAAGAGGCACTTCGGAAACTTACGCACCTCGCGGACATGTTTGTGCTCCACGATCGTGAGATTTATGTGCCCGTGGAAGACTCGGTCTACGTCGATACGACGCTTGTTCGGAGGTCTCGCGGACTGGCGCCGATTCCAATGCTGCTCGACACTGAGCGAAAGCCCACTGTCCTAGCGGTAGGGGGCGAACTCAAGAACACGGCGACTCTGGCCGTTGGGCGGTACGCACACGTCTCCTCGCATGTAGGCGATATGGGGTCATGGGATGCTCAGCGGCACTTCGAGAAAATGGTAAAACAGCTCTGCTCAATACAAGGCGCACAACCCGACGTTGTTGTGTGCGACATGCACCCTGGCTACCAAACTTCGATGTGGGCGCAGCGTTACGCTGACCAGCGTGACGTCGAGCTCATTGAGGTCCAGCATCACCACGCACATGCACTGTCACTGTTGGCTGAGCATCAGCGACTATCGACGCCCGCCGTCGTTGCAGCTCTCGACGGCACCGGCTACGGAACGGACGGCACCATTTGGGGTGGCGAAATACTTCATGTATCCGACGATGGCAACGCCGAGCGGCTCTGGCACCTACCACCATTTTCCCTCGTAGGTGGCGATAAAGCGGTGCGAAATCCGTGGCGGATTGCGCGCGGTCTCGCATATAGCTGGCAGCTCGAAGGCCTCAGCGTGCCTCCTGAAGTTGATCTAGACGAGTTGCGATTAGTCGACTCTCAGCTCAGCAGCGGGTTCGGCACCACTGCAACAACTTCGATGGGACGTCTCTTCGACGCGTTCGCATCGATACTCCAGGTTCAGCAATCGGTGAGCTACGAAGCGCAAGCAGCGATGGAGCTTGAGGCCCTCGCAGGCAAGTCTCGCCTTTCGCTGGCAGAAGCGCTTGACGCAACCGAAGATATTCGATCGTTCCCGCATCTTGCACAATGGGTGATCAACGCAACCCTAGATGGAACACGCCTCTTCGAAGACATTGCCCGAATTGCACACGCAGGCATAGCGACACTCGTTGCTCGCTCGCTTATTGACGCCGCCCAAGAAGAAGCAACCGAGGTCATTGGCATCACGGGGGGCTGCGCCGTCAACCGCATTTTGATGACCGACATCTTGCAAGTACTCCGGCACCAACACCCCTCATTGACGGTGTTAACGCATAAAAAAGTGCCCGCCACCGACGGCGGGCTCAGCCTCGGCCAGGCGGCCGCAGGAAGGATCTGGTCGCGGTAGCGAACCCATGCAGCCTCAGGAAGTTAACAGATTCGTGGCAACGGATCGCCGACCAGCTTGTCGACCATACGGGTACCACCAAAGCCGGTGACCAACACCACCGCTGCAGCTGGTTCCTCGACGATCTTTCCAACCACCGCCGCCCCTTCAGCGCCTGCTGCATGCAGCGCCGCGAGTGCTTGGTCGGTCTGGTCTTCCGGCACCACCGCCGTAAACGTTCCTTCGTTCGCGACGTAGAGCGGATCAATGCCCAGCATGTCGCAAGCGGCGCGCGTCATCGGCTGCACAGGGATCTTCTCGTCGTGCAGTGCAACGCCGTAGCCAGTTGATTCTGCAAGTTCGTTCATGACTGTCGCTAGACCACCACGTGTGGCGTCACGCATCCAACGAGTCTCGGGGGCATCGGCGAGCATCGCCCGCACCAAACTTGCGACCTCGCGCGAGTCGGACTCGATCGGAGCTTCGATTGCGAGGTCTCCGCGGGCCATCATGACCGCCATACCGTGGTCTGCGATCGGGCCAGAAACGATAATCCGGTCACCAGGCTTGACTTTTGCAAAACCGAGTTCCCGTCCAGCAGGTACTACGCCGATGCCTGCTGTATTGATATAAATCTTGTCCCCAGCACCCTTCGGAACTACTTTTGTGTCGCCAGTCGCAATCTGTACTCCGGCGCGTTCTGCTGCGGTGCGGAGATTCTGCGCGATCCGGCGAAGCGTCTCTACTTCAAGCCCTTCTTCCAGAATGAAACCCACCGAAATATACTTCGGCTCCGCACCACCCACGGCAAGATCGTTGACGGTACCGTTTACCGCGAGATCCGCGATGGATCCACCCGGGAACTCTATCGGGTTCACCACATAGCTGTCGGTTGTAAACGCCAGCGTCCCGCCGTTCAAATCGAGGTCCAACAGCGTCGAGTCTTCCCCCTGTGAGAGCAGATCGTTGCCGTACTCGTCGAAAAATACCTGCTCTAGCAGTGTCGCGCTCGCCTTTCCGCCCGCCCCGTGTGCGAGCGTGACATATTCATCCTTCAAGCGTCCACCACGACGACGCACTCGAGCAATGTTGTCATTGACCTTGGACTCATCTACATTGAGGCGGTTTTTAGGCTGCACAGCACTTTCCTTTTCTTATTTTCGCAACTAGCCACCGTGTGGAATTGCTACGAATAGTTCCGTGTGTGAATTCTACCGCCGGTACCGTGTTTTGGGTTTTCGGGGCTTGAAGGTTGTGGGTGACGCGCATAGTTAGCTTGCTGGGTACTTTTAGAAATGCACAAATCATGGGCAATAATGTAAAACGGAATAAGCACGAAAAAGTGTGAAAATAATGCAATCGATGGAAGGCTCTGCTTTATGTGTCTGGGAGTACCAGCGCAGGTTGTCGAAATTAAGGATCCCACCCGCGCAACAGTCAGCATCTCGGGAGTAACCCGTGCAATCTCCACTGATCTTCTTGTTGAAGAAGGACTCGAGGTCGGCGAATGGGTGCTGGTACACGTAGGATTTGCGCTGTCAAAAATTGACGAGGATGAAGCCGCGACAACCCTGCAACAGATTCAACAACTCGGCGCAAATACGTTTGAGGACGAGCTCGATTCGTTTACAACCTCAAGAATCGACTAAGCCACCGTCCCCTACGTTCCTAAGAAAGGACCCCACATGAAATTCGTCGATGAGTTTCGTGACCCAGCCGCAGCTCGCCAACTGATTGCAACCATTGAGGAACAGGCGAAGCAACTCGACCGCCCGATTAAGCTCATGGAAATCTGCGGTGGGCATACCCATACGATCTACCGCTACGGCCTGGAAAATCTTCTCCCCGACTCCATCGACCTCGTTCACGGACCTGGTTGCCCAGTCTGCGTCATTCCAATGGGCAGGGTCGATGATGCACTCTGGCTTGCAAACCAGCCTGACGTTATCTTGACCACGTTCGGCGACATGATGCGTGTTCCAGGCTCCGAGGAGTCACTGTTGCAGGCTCGTGCACGTGGTTGCGACGTTCGCTTTGTCTACTCTCCACTGGACTCTCTCAAGATCGCGGAGGAGAACCCGGATAAGCACGTTATCTTCTTCGCAATTGGCTTTGAGACGACGACGCCATCCACCGCTGTGACGCTAACCGCCGCCAAGCAACGCGATATCCCAAACTTCTCAGTCTTTTCTAACCATGTGACCATCGAGCCACCACTGCGTGCAATCGCCAACGGGGGTGTCACGGAGGTTGACGGCTTTATCGGGCCCGGCCACGTAGCAACTGTGGTCGGCACAAAGGCTTTCGATTTCCTGGCTGAAGAATTTAACCGGCCAGTCTCCGTTTGCGGCTTCGAACCTTTGGATATTCTTCAGGGCGTTGCCCAGTTGCTGGAGCAGTTTACGTCGGGCGACATTGCCGCGGGCAAGGCACGCGTCCAAAACCAGTACGCCCGCGTCGTGCGCCCAGAGGGCAACCCTTCAGCGCAAGCGCTCTTGGATAGGGTCTTCGATATACGGGACGAGTTCGAGTGGCGTGGCCTTGGAACCCTTCCCCATTCCGGAATGGCCATCTCTGAAGAGTTCGCCAAGTGGGATGCGGAGCGCATTTTCGATGTGCCCGGCAACCGAGTCGAAGACCCCGCGGCATGTGAGTGCGGGTCTGTCCTGACCGGCCACATCAAGCCGTGGCAGTGCAAGGTCTTCGGTACCGCCTGTACGCCGGACACCCCGATTGGTACCTGCATGGTTTCCCCAGAAGGAGCCTGTGCCGCATATTACAACTTCGGAAGAATAGATAAAATCACCACTTCTTCCCTCTCTTAGATTAGTAAACACCCAGGTCAGAACTGCCTGGGGGTAAAATCTTTCGATTTGTTAGCGCAAAACTGTCCGAGTGGGTATTATTCACTCATGCGCAAACGTATCACGGCCGCGGTCACCGCGGCTTCTCTCATTGCAACGGCTTCGGTGGTCAGCCCTTCCGCACTTGCGGAAATCCCAGCCCCCGAAGCACCTGCTACAAGTTCGATAGACTCTGATAAAGACGCCGGTGAAGCTTCTAGCGCGTCCGAGGGCGAAAAGAAGAGCTCCCTGGATCAAGACCCAGAGAACGACCCTCTCTACATTCCGCCCGAAAAGAACCCAGTGCAGAAAATCTCCAGCTCTGAGCTATTCCTCAAGTGGACTGATGACATGCCAGAGGGCGACGGCAAGGACTTTGTTCAGGGATGGGCGAAGGGGTCGTCGATACCAAGCACCGCAAACCCGCTCGAATGGACTAAAGCTGAGGTACAGGGATCTTCGAATATGGTCCGTGGATTGTTCACTGGTAATTTTGCTCAAAGTTCTCAGGGCTCAAGCCAAGCGACAGCACCAGTGCTTCTCGCAATGTTGAGTGTGTTTCTGGTTGGACAAACGGTAGAGCTCATCATGCGTGGGCTGCGATCGCTTCCAACCCCACGCTAGAAACAATCCCAAACAAGGTCGAAAACAATGAACCAAAACAAACGCTTTGGCAAGGCGACGAGGGTCCTCAGCGCGTTCACGTTGATGATGGGCGTTGGTCTTCTCAGTGGCTGCGTAACCAACGTGGAAGGTGGCAACCCAGATGGCTGGGAGCCTATTGAGCCTGCTACCGTTCCTGAGATTGCGGCGATGGTCCCCGAGAATGTCTCGAAAGACGGCAAATTCTCAATTGGCGCCAACCCACCATTCGCCCCCTTCGAGTTCAAAGACTCACAAGGTAATTTGATCGGGCTGGAGCTTGACCTCGGGCGCGCGCTTGCCTCAATCATGGGTCTCGAATTCGATCCACAGGAGATGGATTTTTCTATGATCCTACCTGCGGTTCAGGCAGGCAGCCTTGACGCTGGCATGTCTGGATTTACTGATAACGAAGAGCGCCGCAAAAGCTTTGAGTTCGTTAATTTCCTCTTCGCAGGAATCCAGTGGGCTCAACTCACCGGTACGCATGTGAACCCAGAGGATGCTTGTGGTCTCACAGTTGCGGTTCAGCGCACAACCGTTTCCGAGACCGATGACGTGCGTCCGAAGAATGATGCTTGTATTGAAGCAGGAAAACCACCCATCACCATCCTGTCGTTCGACACCTCTGACAACGCGGCGCTCGCGGCACTGGTTGGCCGTGCAGATGCCTTTAGTGCTGACTCCCCTGTCACGTCTTGGGCGGTCGAACGCTCCGACGGGAAGCTCGAGCTCGTGGGTGACATGTTCGACGCAGCACCATACGGAATCGCGGTGCCAAAAGACTCAGGTCTGAGCATTGCGCTTGCCCACGCAATGCAGCACCTCATCGACACTGGCGATTACGAGCGCATTTTGGCGCAGTGGAACGTACGAACTGGCCTGCTCGATACCGCGCTTATTAACGAACAGCCCCTTACAGAATGGAAGTAACAGACCATGACCACACCATCTACTAGCCAAAGTCGGCCTGCCAGAATTGAAGCGAAACCGTTACGGCACCCAGGACGGTGGGCGCTCGCGGTCCTGCTCGGCGTCCTCGTTGTCTGGTTTATTATTGGCGCAGCCAAGAATGAAGCGTATGGGTGGGACACATACGCGCAGTACCTCTTCGATACTCGAATCGCGGTAGCTGCTCTACACACCATTGCGATTACGGTCCTCGCGATGCTTATTGGCGTGGTCGGCGGTGTGCTCCTTGCCGTGATGCGTATGAGTCCCAACCCGGTGTTTCGCACCGTAAGCTGGGTTTTCCTCTGGATTTTCCGCGGTACCCCCGTGTACGTTCAGTTGATGTTCTGGGGCCTGATCGGAGCAATCTACGACTCCATCAATCTCGGGTTTACGCAAATCTCCCTCGATCCGTTCACCTCTTCCGCATTTGCTCTCGCCGTCGTTGGTCTGGGCCTCAATGAGGCCGCCTACATGGCGGAAATTGTCCGCTCGGGTGTCTCCGCTGTTCCAGAAGGACAGATTGAAGCGTCGAAGTCGCTGGGCATGAGCTGGTCCCAGACCATGACTAGGACAGTTCTTCCCCAAGCGATGCGCATTATCATTCCGCCGACAGGAAATGAATTTATCTCCTTGCTGAAGACGTCTTCGTTGGTTGTTGCGGTTCCTTACTCCCTGGAGCTGTACGGCCGCTCGATGGATATCGCTGCAGCGCTGTTCCAGCCGGTTCCGTTGCTGCTTGTGGCAGCAACGTGGTACTTGGTAATCACCTCCTTGCTGATGGTCGCGCAGCACTACCTGGAGCGCTACTTCGACCGGGGCGCAACCCGCCAGCTCACTGCCCGGCAGCTCGCTAGCTTGGCCGACGCCGAAGGCACAATTCCAAACAACGTCGAGATCATTGAAGCTCCAGAAAGGAACCAACGGTAACCATGGCTTCTCCTACATCTTCTTCCCCCGCCCAAACGCCAATGATCCAAGCGGTTGACGTATGGAAGTCCTTCGGCAGCTTGGAAGTACTCAAGGGCATCAACCTCGAAGTAGCTCCGGGTTCTGTTACCTGTTTGATCGGTCCTTCCGGCTCCGGCAAGTCCACATTCCTTCGCTGCGTTAACCATCTTGAGAAGGTCACTGCTGGTCGCCTGTACGTTGATGGTGATCTGATCGGGTACCGCGAAAAGAACGGCACGCTCTATGAGATGAGCGAGAAGGATGCCGCAGTCCAGCGCCGGGACATCGGGATGGTCTTTCAGAGCTTTAACTTGTTCGGGCACCGCACCGTGCTCGACAACATCATTGAAGCTCCGGTCCATGTCAAGGGCGAGTCGCCGGAGAAGGCAAAGGTCCGTGCGATGGAGCTTCTGCGCATGGTCGGTCTCGAATCGAAGGCGGACGCCTACCCGATCCAGCTTTCAGGTGGTCAGCAGCAGCGAGTCGCTATCGCTCGTTCGGTCGCGATGGATCCAAAGCTCATGCTTTTCGACGAGCCCACGTCCGCACTTGACCCGGAGCTTGTCGGTGAAGTGCTGCGGGTGATGAAGCAACTTGCGCAGGATGGCATGACGATGTTGGTGGTCACACACGAGATGGCATTCGCGCGCGAGGTCGCAGATCACGTGGCTTTCATGTCCGACGGTCAGATCGTCGAGTACGGCACCCCTGAACAGGTGCTCGACAACCCTCAAAAGGAACGCACGAAGGCCTTCCTTTCGACGATTTTCTAGCTTGAGCGCGCAATCGGAGCCCGGTAGATCTGCTTGGCTGATCTTCCGGGTTTTTACTTTGCTTCGCGCAGGCGTTCGTTCATCGCCTGCATGACCGCCGGAGGTACCAGTCCCCCGATATCGCCTCCGAAGCGGGCGACTTCCTTGCATAGCGAGGACGAAATGTAGCCGTACTTCTCGTCAGTGAGCAAGAAGAACGTCTCAACACCGGTGAGTCGGCGGTTCATCTGCGCCATTGGCAGCTCATACTCATAGTCAAGTGACGATCGCAAGCCTTTCACCAGGGCAGTAATGCCGTGTGCGCTGGTGTAGTCGACCAACAACCCACCCCAGCTGTCTACTTTCACTTCCGGCATGTCGGCGACGGCGGACTGGATCAAGGCGACTCGTTCCGCCACTGTAAACATTCCAGTTTTCTTGGTTGGGTTCCCAGTTACCAGAACGACTACTTCGTCGAAGTGGCGTCGAGCACGGTCTACGATATCCAGGTGCCCGTTCGTGAAGGGGTCGAACGACCCGGGGCACACCGCAACGTTACGAGCCGAAGCTAACGATTGGGCCATAACTCACTCCTCCTGAGCGTCTGAGGGGGCTGTATACACTGCCATATCGAACCGTGCGATCCCGTACAAGCGCTTCTTGAGTTTCTGTCCCGTAGGGGTAAACGCGGGCGGCCATGCGGTCTCGGGGCTTTCGCGGTGACGTTCGATGACGACCACGGCGCCGTCGACGAGTAGCTCCTGCAACGCAGTGACCATTTCGGCCACGGCTTCATCGGCAAGGTCATAGGGTGGATCGGCGAGCACCATTGAAAAGTGCTGCTTGGGAGCACGCGCCACATACGTGGAGACTTTCACGGACTCGACACGGGTGTTCGGGTGCCCGACAACGCCCGCATTGTGCTCAATCACCGCGACCGCTTTCGGGTCGTCTTCCACAAGCACCACTTCCTCAGCGCCACGCGAGGCTGCCTCCAGCCCTAGTGCGCCGGATCCCGCAAAGAGGTCAAGGACGTGCTGCCCAGGGAACCCAAAGCGGACCTGCAGAGAGGAAAAGAGGCCCTCTCGCGCGCGGTCCGACGTTGGCCGTGTCCCCTCCGGTGGAACTTTAATCTTGCGCCCACGGGCTTCACCAGAAATGATGCGATTCATGGTACTCACTCTAGCTTTAGCTCTTTTCTAGGTACACAAAGTCCTCATCTTGGAGGTGTGCACTGAGCGCCCGTGCCTTCTCAAGGTCTTCTTCGACAAAGCGGGCCGCATCGCGGTACGCACTGGTAACGATCTCGTAGTCCTCAATCAAGTCGATCAATTTAAACGTGCGACGGATACCTGACTGCTCTGTTCCGAGCACGTCACCCTCACGGCGGTGGCGCAAGTCTAGATCGGCAAGAGCAAAGCCATCGCTCGTCTGAGCAACCTCCCAGACCCGCTGAAAGGCATCACTGCCTTCTTCTGCCTGTGTATGGAAAAGACACAGAGATTGATTGCCGCCTCGCCCGACTCGGCCTCGCAGCTGGTGCAGCTGTGAAACGCCAAAGCTTTCTGATTCCCGTACCATCATGACAGTCGCGTTCGGCACGTCTACGCCAACTTCGATGACGGTCGTAGCTACCAAGATGTCAATGCCACCCGCTGCAAAATCGGACATCACAGCGTCTTTTTCCTCAGCACGCATCTTGCCGTGCAGTACGGCTACTTGCAGGCTTGGGAACTCGGTAGCGCGCAACCACTCGGCAGTCTCAAGGACACCACCCTCGCCGTCAATACGCGGGCACACAATGTAGACCTGGTGGCCAGCCGCGACATCTTCTCGCATCTTCTCCCACGCACGTGCAATCCACGTCGGCTTGAACTCCGGAACAACTGAGGACTGAATAGGCTTCCTTCCGCCTGGCAGCTCGTTGAGCACCGAGACCTCGAGATCACCAAAGACGGTCATTGCGATTGTGCGCGGGATCGGCGTCGCTGTCATGACGAGTAAGTGCGGAGTCTGCGCCCCCGACTTAGCGCGAAGTCGGTCGCGCTGCTCCACGCCAAAACGATGCTGCTCGTCGACAATGACGAAGCCAAGGTTAAAGAACTCCACGCTGTCTTGAATCAGCGCGTGGGTGCCCACGACTATGTCCGCCTCACCCGAGACAATCTTGAGGAGGGCATCTTGCTTCAGTGCCGTCGGCATGGAGCCTGTGAGTGGCACCACGGTCGTGTGCAGCCCGGCGCGCATGAGTGTCTCTGTAAGCGATCGTGCGTGTTGCTGCGCGAGCACCTCGGTAGGTGCGAGCAGGGCTGCTTGAGCGCCGTTATCAACCGCTTGGAGCATGCCGATCAGTGCGACGATAGTTTTGCCGGAGCCGACCTCTCCTTGGAGGAGGCGGCTCATTGGGTGGGCGTGAGTCAGGTCGGTGGAGATTTCCTGGATGACGCGTTGTTGCCCGCCAGTGAGTGGGAATGGGAGTTGTGTAATGAGTCGGGATTGTTCGCCGTTTGGTTGTTTGGGAAGGGCTGGAGCGTTGTGGTTGTTTGCGTCGGTGCGTCGCACGCTCATGGCGAGTGCGACGGTCATGGCTTCGTCGTATTTGAGGCGTCGGCGGGCGGGTTCGGGTCCTTCGGTGTCAGGTTGGTGAATGGTGCGGATGGCGCTGTCGCGGGCGATGTATCCGTCAGGGCTTGCGCCGAGGGGTTCGGGGACTGTGGGGAGGCTTTGCAGGATGGTGTGGACGGCTCCCATGATGGTCCAGGTGCTGACCTGTTTTGTTGCCGGGTAGATTGGGAGCCATTCGCGTCCGGAGAGGATTGCTTCGAGGTCGCCGAAGTGTTGGAGTTGTCGTAGTGCTCCGGTGGCTTGGGTGGGGCCGTCGAGTAGTACGAAGTCTGGGTGTTGGAACTGGATTTCGTTGCGGTACGTGCTGATTTTGCCGGTCATCATGACGCGGGTGTGTTCTTTGAGCACTCGCATGGCGTAGTTGGAGCCGAAGAATGTTGCGGTGAAGGTGTTGGTGCCGTCGTAGACGTGGGTTCGGTAGATGGGTCGGTTGGGGTGTTTTCTGTTGGGGATGCGTTGGGTAGCGGTGATTTCGCCGACGATGCTGAGTGTATCGCCTTCATTGATGGTGGCAAGGTCAGTCGCGGTGCCGTAGTGGAGGTATCGGCGTGGGTAGTGCTCGAGGAGCTCGCCGCAGGTGCTGTATCCAAGGTGTTTGGTGATTGCCTTGGCTTGTTTCAGGGGGATGACGAGGTTGAGCGGCCTGGGGTCGATGTTTCCTAGCACTTCCTATTCGACTCCGATCTCGGCGACGGCACCGAGCCCGTCTGCGGGGAAAACGATGACGTCGACGTCGAGTTTGTCGTCGAGTGCCGCGAGGTCTTCGGCGCGCAGTGATGCGGTATCGAAGAGTACGGTGACTTGTTCCCCACCGGGCTCGAGGAGGCGCTTGCAGGTCTTTTCGACGGCGGCTATCGCGTCGTCAGCGATCAGGAGTGTTTCGCCGTGTGCCATGGCGATGATGTCGCCCTTCGAGACTGCCCCTCCTTGCACGAGCCCGGCTTTAGGGGCGCGCTGGAGGACAGCGGTTCGCATTTCTCCGGCGGCCTCCGACATGGTGAAAGCTGCCGTCGCGAGTGGTTGGGCTGGGTCATGAACGGCGAGCGCCGCGATACCGGAAACAAGCCGCACGGTAGGAAGCAGGGTGATGCTTTGTTCGAAGGCGTGGGTTGCTTTCTCCACTGCGGCGAGGCTTCGCTGATCAAGCAGTCCGTTCGGCAGCAAAATAACTTCGCGAGCTTCGGTTTTGTGGACGGCGGCGAGGATGTCCGCGACAATATTCTCGCCCGGCGCGACTGTTACCGCACCTGCCTGCGCGTAGAGATCAGTAAGTGATCCGGGAGGCGTCACTGCGACAACCAGTCTTGTGGGAGTTTGCGTGACAGGTTCGTCCGGGAGCACTTCGAGATGCAGTTGTGTCACGGTACCGCGGGCGAACGCGCGCTCAATCACTGCGCCGGCCTCGGTGGAGTGAATGTGGACTTTGCCGCTGTGCTCGTTATTGCGAGCGATCACAAGACAGTCGCCCATGGTGCTCAGTTCGCCCTCAAGGACATCCATGTCGCCTTCGAAGAAGAACATGACTTCCAGGTTTGCCTTGCCACTTGCGTGTGAGATCACGTGAGAGGTTCCGTGTGCGGCAGGCTGCGCTACCTCGTAGGGTTGGCCGTCGAGTTCGTATACAAGTGATTCCAGGAGGATAACGAGGCCGGTGCCTCCTGCGTCGACGACGCCCGCTTCCCGTAGCACTTCCAGCTGTGACGGGGTACGTGCGAGTGCAGTTTGCGCAGCGTCGGCGGCAGCCTGTGCGATGCTCAACGCGGGTGCTTCTCCCCCTGTTTCCTGCAGCGCTTGCGATGCCGCAGTCGACGCTGCCCGCAGCACCGTGATCACGGTGCCCTCTACCGGCTCGGCAATTGCGCGGTCAACAAACTGCACTGCTTGGGCAAGCGCGTTCGCGATGAACTGCCCGCTTCGAGTATCTTCATCGGCGGTTTGCGCGACGCCTCGGATGACCTGGGACAGCACAACACCCGAGTTGCCACGCGCGCCGCGAATGGCGCCAACGGCAAGCGCTTCGGCTACTTCCTGCATCGACTGAGCATCAGATCTTTTCGACGCCTCTTCGACAGCCGCCGCCATCGTCTGCGCCATGTTGGAACCAGTGTCCGCGTCCGGGACGGGGAACACATTGAGCTGGTTGATCTCGTGTCGGCGACGTTCGAGTTCTGCCGCTGCCCGACGAGCCCAGGACAGGAGCCGTGGTCCATCGAGTGCAGTTGCTGTTTCCATGGTCAGACAGTCTACAGTGCCCAGTCGACAGGTGAGGCACCCTGTGCAATGAGCGCCTGATTTGCCCGACTGAATGGCCGCGACCCAAAAAATCCCCGGCGCGCCGACAGCGGCGAGGGATGTGGGGACTCAATCGTTGGCGTACTCCCGAGGAACTGTTTCGCAGTTTGTGCGTCTCTGCCCCACAGGATCGCAACCAACGGCGTATTACGCTGAGCGAGCTTTGCGATTGCGTGTGCGGTCACTGCTTCCCAGCCCTTCCCGCGGTGTGACGCCGGCGCGCCGGGCCGGACTGTGAGTACTCTGTTGAGCAGCATGACTCCGTTTCGCTGCCAAGAGGTCAAGTCCCCGTCGGCTCGTGGGGGGATACCGAGGTCATCGTTGAGCTCCTGGTAGATGTTTACCAACGATCGGGGCGGTTTCACGCCTGGCTGCGTCGAGAATGAGAGACCCATGGGGTGGCCGGGCGTCGGGTACGGATCTTGGCCCAAGATGAGCACACGGACATCTTCAAATGGGGTCGAAAACGCACGGAGAATGTCTTTTCCGGCAGGCAGGTACGCGGGTTCACCGCGGAGAAAGTCTCCCATCGCGTGGATGGCAGGTTCTACTTCCGCCAGCGGTTCCTGCCAGGAAGGGTGGACGGGTAAGTTCATGAAAATGGCTCCCATTCATGGCGCGCGGTGTGTGCAACGCCGTCGATTTCCACGCCGACTTTGCGTGTGACCGTACCGATCGAACGATACCCCACGGGTGCGTCCCCATCGATCGTGCCCAGCAATGTGTGGTCTTCTCCCCCGTTGAGTACCCAGTCCCATGGGTCGACGCCTAGGAACTCACCGGCTTCTCGCAGCTGATCACTTGGGGCTACAGCGGCGCGCGAGATGTTAATCCCCACGTTCGAGGCCCGGGTTATCACGCCCAGATCGTGCAGTAGCCCGTCGGAGTTGTCTGTCATGGCTGTAGCCCCTGCTGCTCGTGCAACAACCCCGCGCCCAGGAGTCAGTTGCGGGCAGCGGTGCGCATGTACGATATCTGCAAGCCGTTCCGGGATTTCCCGTCCGGACTCCAGTAGTGCAAAGCCTGCAGCAGAATAGCCGATATTCCCGTGCGCTATCACTCGCTGCCCCGGACGCGCTTGGCTCAAGCGCAGTGGCGGCAAACTACCTCCTAACGAACCAATCGCGGTGATCGCGATCGTCAGTTGGTTCCCACTCGTGATGTCCCCGCCGACGAGCTCGCTCGAGTATCGCTCCAATTCGAGATGGATCCCTCGTGCAAGTTCACTCACGACGGCAAGCGGGGTGTCCGGAGGCGCCGAGAGCGCGAGTAGCGCGGCAACGGGGCGAGCACCCATCGCCTCGATGTCGGCGAAGTTTTGCACGATGGCTTTGCGCCCCAACAAAGCAGGGGTGGTCGTCGAAAAGCGAAAGTGCTGTCCCTCCACAAGCATGTCCGTTGTTACGACTGCGCGGCTATTCGGCGTGTGCGATTCGAGCACTGCTGCGTCATCACCATTGAGCCGCGATGGCGATGCACCAACGATGGCGTCAATCGTTGCTTGTTCTCCCACCTCCCGGAGCGTCGGGCCGTGCGTGGGAAAGCCGACGTTACTCACCAAAGTGCGCCTTTCAGTAGACTTGTACGCCATGAAAGATTCCACTGGCGCGTTGCATGATTCACAGATTAACCGTACAGCGGTCTACATCAGTTTGGGCCTCGCAGTGGCGCTTGTTCTGGGCGTCATTGTGGGTGCTCGGTATTTTTTCCAGCAGGTGGCACTGCAGCCTGTGGCGATGACTGAGCTGCCTTCCCCCGAGGCAGATTCACCCGAGTGCGCTGCGCTCGTGGACAGCCTTCCTGACAAGGTGCTTGGGCACAAGCGTGCGGAGCTCGCCGCCCCGGCTCCGGCAGGTGCTGCCGCGTGGCAGTCGTCTTCATCTCGACGCGTCACGCTGCGCTGCGGCGTGGAAATGCCCCTTCAGTACACCGAGTACACCCCGGTGTCCTCCCACAATGGTGCAGAGTGGATCAGAATTGACGACGCCACCCCAGGATCAAGCATGGTCACGTGGTTTAGCGCGGATCGTTGGCCGGTAGTCGCCGTGACTACCGACGCGGAGGGACTCGGCAGGGCAGATACGCCAGTGGACGAGATTAACGTGAGCGCGCTGCCGCAGCGCGATTTTCCTCGCAACCCGGCGCCGCTCTCTGAGCTGCAGCCAGCGACGCATTCAACGGACGGGAGTGGAGCAAACGCTTGCGGCGGCTTGCTTGCTGCACTTCCTGAATCGCTCGCCGAAGGCTATAAACGGCTTCCTGAGAACAAAGTGGCTTCGCCGCAAACTGCAGTCTGGACGCAGCTTGGCCACGAACCGATTGTGCTGCGTTGTGGTGTGAACGACCCGGAGCACTACGGGGCCGGAGCGACCTTGCAACAGATTAACGGGATCCCTTGGTTTGAGGACACCATCACTGCAACTGGTACCACCTCGTCGACGTGGTACGCGCTCGGGCGAGAGGTCAACGTTGCGGCCTTTGTGCCCTCGGGTGAGGGCAATGAGGTCATCACCACGCTGACCGAGCTCATCGAGAAGCACGTCCCCGAACGCAAGTCTTAGTCCGTTGCGCCGTCGGCTGCCCGCAGCGCAGTGCGGACCAGAGTGTCGAGCAGTTTCGGGTAGTCGATGCCGCTTGCGTTCCACACCTGTGGGTACATCGAAATTGCGGTGAACCCCGGCATGGTGTTGATCTCGTTGAGCACAGGACCCTTGTCGGTGACGAAGAAGTCCACGCGTGCCAATCCCTTACAGTTCAGTGCATTGAATGCACGGACTGCTTGGTCCTGCAGGGTAGCTATCAAAGAGGCGTCGTAAGGCGCGGGGATTGTTGCTGTAACTCCCTCTTCCATGTACTTCGTTTCGAAGCCGTAGAAGCCTTCTGCGGAGGCATCAGTTCCATTGAGTTTGGCCGGCACGGAAGCCTCGATGCGGCCATCGGGAAACTCCAGAACTCCAACCTCGACTTCGTCGCCGACCTGCTCCGATTCGACGATCACTTTCGAGTCGCACTCGTACGCTTGATGCAGTGCGGCATCGAAGTCTTCCCACGTGGTCACCTTGGACACACCAATCGACGATCCACCGTTAGCGGGCTTGACGAACACTGGAAGGCCTAGGCGCTGCTTATCCTCATCGAGCAGCAGTTCACCTCCGCGGAGAATCACTTCCGGAGTCACTGTAATTCCGGCAAGTGCCACGAGCTTCTTCGTGTACTCCTTGTCCATGCCACTCGCGGACGCCAAGACGCCTGGCCCCACGTACGGGATTCCCGAAAGCTCGAACATGCCTTGGATTGTGCCGTCTTCACCAAACTGCCCGTGCAGGACCGGGAAAACAACGTCGACCTGCGCGACGGTCTCGCCGGTGGCGACATCAGTAAACTCACCGCGGCGCGAAGGGTTAATGCTCAACGCGATCTCTGCACCACCACGAACTTCGGGAAGCGCCTCTCCGCCAACTGGGTCGATTTCCCCGCGCACCCAAGTACCATCCCGGCGAATACCTACTGGAAACACCTCGTACACCTCGGGGTCGAGGTGGGCCATGATGGAGCCGGCAGAAATACAAGAAATTGAATGCTCGGTGGAACGACCACCGTAGACTACTGCAATACGAATCACAGCTGACACATTACCTGGTGTCTACTCCGACTTTTTCGACCGACCCATCAACGCAGCAATCGTCTCCTCCACCGTCACACCCTGGTGACACACCGCGAAAACGGCTTGTGTCAGCGGCATGTCCACGCCGTGGCGCTCGGCGAGCTGATAAATGCTGCGTGAGGAAATAACCCCCTCAGCAACCTGGCCCTTCGTTGCAGCCTTCGCCTCTTCAATCGTGGCACCCTTCCCCAGCGCAGAACCGAAAGTTCGATTACGAGACAGCGGCGAGGAGCACGTGGCAACCAAGTCCCCCATGCCCGCCAGGCCTGCGAACGTCCGGGCGTCGGCACCCAACTCCTGGCCTAGACGCGTACTTTCAGCCAAACCACGGGTAATAAGCGTTGCCAGCGTGTTCTCCCCTAGCCCCTGGCCAGAAGCCATGCCACAGGCAAGCGCGATGACGTTCTTCGTCGCACCTCCGATCTCACAGCCGACAACATCAGTGTTCGTATACGGGCGCAGGTACGACGTCGCACACGCCGCCTGCACGAGCTTCGCACGGTTAATGTCACTGCAGGCGATGACGGTGGCCGCCGGCTGCTCCTCAGCAATCTCGCGGGAAAGGTTTGGCCCACTGAGCACCGCGATTCGGTTCTCCTCTGCACCGGTAACCTCAGCGATGATCTCCGACATTCGCATGTATGTGCCGGTCTCAATACCTTTCGAAATGGACAACAGCGTAGTGTCAGTACGCAGCAGCGGGGCCCACACTTCCAGGTTCTGGCGCATGGTTTGGCTCGGCACAGCAAAAATAGCGATATCGGCAGCCTGCAGTGCCGCTTCCGCGTCAGACGTTGCGAAGACCCCGTCCGGCAGCGCAATCCCCGGCAGGTAATCGGGATTCTCCCGAGTCTCCTGCATGGTCTTCGCCAGCTCGTCCCGGCGTGCCCACAACTGCACCATGTTGCCGGCATCGGCAAACACTTTGGCCAAGGTTGTCCCCCAGGAACCTGCACCCATTACCGCTACGTTTACCACTTGTGCCACCGCCATTCCTGTCTGCATGAACCGTTTCACGCTAGCACTTTTCTACCGCCAATATCCACAATCAGCCCGCTGACCTGTCGCTGCAGCGAAAACCTGCAAAGTGCGTAAAGATAGAAAGTATGTCACGTTCAACGAAGCTCCACGAACAACACAAAGACCAATTCGGAGAAATGTTCATTACCGGACGCCACCAAGAAGTCCCCCGCCATCCGCGTCGAGAGTTCAAGAAGACAACACTCGCCGCGGGTGCCGTGCTGTGGCGTGGCGATCTGGAGCATCCGGATTCTATAGAAGTCGCTTGTATCCACCGCCCACACTACGACGACTGGTCGCTCGCCAAAGGCAAGGTGGATCCAGGCGAGTTCCTCGTTACCACCGCCGTTCGCGAAATCCAGGAGGAAACTGGCTACGAAGTCCGGCTGGGAAAGCTGATTGGTAAAACCGTGTATCCAGTCAAGAACACGACGAAGGTTGTGTACTACTGGACCGGCAAGGTAGTCGGCGGCGAGTTCACCCCTAACAATGAAGTCGACGAGATTCGCTGGCTCAAGATCGACGATGCGACGCAGGTGATGAGCTACGAGCTCGACAGGCAAGTATTGCTAAAAGCTGCGAAGCGCTTCGCCACCCCTGCTGACACCCGAATTCTGTACGTGCGCCACGCACGTGCGAACTACAAGGAGGCCTGGAAGCACGACGATAGTCGTCGGCCGCTCGATAAGAAGGGCAAGCGCCAGGCGAAGGCGCTTGTGCCGCTGCTGCAGGCGTTCGCTCCTGAGTCTCTCTATTCTGCCGAGCCGTTGCGTTGCGAGCAGACACTGATCCCACTTGCGAAGGCACTCGGTAAAGACATCACGATCGACGCCACCTTCGGCGAAATCGCGTGGCAGGAGAACCAGGTAGCCGCCCGCGCAGATTTTGACGCGCTCATCAAACGCGGTGGCACACACGTTGTGTGCTCGCAGGGCGGGGTCATCCCTGAGATGATTGCTGCGCTTTCGGTCGACGGTCGTCTGCCGATCGATTCGCCGATCCTGGCGAAGAAGGCGTCGGTATGGGTACTGTCCTTTAACGATGGGCAACTCATCGGCGCCGACTACATGCCATCTCCACTACCGGTGCTCTAAGGACACTTCGCCTAGAAAAAGAAAGGACTGCCCAGTTGCAGCCAGCTACCCAAGAACGAATCGAAGCGGCACTCGATGCGCTTGAATTGCAGTATTTCCGCAGTTCCGAGGACGGCCTCACCCGCACCGCGTTTCCGTCGATCATGTGCTTCTTTGAAGTCAAGGACATCGGATTCAAGATCACCAGCCAGTGGCTTGGAACCGCGAAGATGAATGCAGATAAGAGCAATCTTCGTCTCAGCATCAATGAGTTGAACCGCTCACTGCCCCTCGTTCGTGCACATCCGATTCAGCGCGAGGACGGTGCTCTGGTCGCGCTATTTGAGGCACCGTTTTTCTCCTCCGACGGTTTCAGCGACGAGCAGCTGCAGTCAATGCTGCAGTTTTACTTCTCCATCATGCACTACGCGGTGGAAGCGCTCGACGAAAACTTCGCGCATCTCAAAGACAAGCACCCGTACAAGCAGGAGAAGGAACAGTAAAATGCAACAGCTACAGCCGTTAAGTCTTGATCGTCTTCGCAAGCTGTTTGACCAACGCGGTTGGGAGTACCGGGAGCCTACGCAGTACAACTCTCTCATTACAGCATTTTCCGGTATCGGCTTTGAGATGAAGCTGGTCGATACAAGTCTGCATTTCGTCTCTACTGTCTCAATCGATGCTGTCGACGCAAGTCGTTTCGACGAAGTGCTCACGTGGTGCGAGGACTACAACAACGCCCACGCATTCCCATCGCTCGTCGTAATGAAAGACGAGAAGCGCGATGTCTCCGCTCTGGGCGTTGCGTATGTCATGCCGGGCTATTGGGAGTACAGCGACCAGCAGTTCGCGGACCACGTTTCGTCTGCTATTCACGGTATCACAACGTCGGTCCGCGACTTCTTATCGACGTTCGCACCTTCAGCTCTCGAACGTCTCGGCACCCCTGCTACCGAGGAGAAGTAGCGGGGTAAAACGGGCGACGCTGCTGTTCGTATTCCTCGATGGCTTGCTCGTTTCGCAGCGTCAGCCCAATATCGTCGAGGCCTTCGCTCAGGCGCCAACGCGTGTAGTCGTCGACGTCGAACGAGTAGGTACTCTCCCCGACTGTGACGGTGCGGTCCGGCAATGAAACAGTAGCGACAGTGCCTGGTGCCTGCTCGAGCTGCTTCCAGATCAGTTCGATGTCAGACTCCGACATGATGCCAGCTAGAAGGCCCGCCTTGCCCGCGTTGCCTCGGAAGATATCAGCAAACCGTGGGCTAAATACCGCCCGGAACCCGTAGTCCTGCAGAGCCCACACCGCGTGTTCGCGGGAGGAGCCAGTGCCGAAGTCAGGGCCGGCGAACAGTACCGACCCTTCCTTGTATGCCTCGTTGTTCAGCACAAAGTCAGGTTCGTTGGTACGCCAGTTTGAAAACAGGCCGTCCTCGAACCCCGTGCGGGTCACGCGCTTGAGGTAGCGGGCGGGAATAATCTGGTCGGTGTCCACATTTGACCGCGTCAACGGAACTGCGACGCCACTGTGGGTTGTGAATTTTTCCATGATCGTGTTCAGCTCCTGACTACTGTGCGTTGGCGGTGGAAGTGATGTCTGCGGGTGCGGCGAGGTGACCGAGTACTGCTGTAGCTGCCGCAACTTCGGGCGAAACTAGGTGCGTCCGACCCCCAGGTCCTTGGCGGCCCTCGAAGTTCCGGTTGGACGTCGAAGCGCTGCGCTCTCCAGGTGCAAGCTGGTCGGGGTTCATACCCAGACACATCGAGCAACCTGCGGTGCGCCACTCAGCGCCGAACTCCTCAAAGATTGTGTGCAGGCCTTCTTCTTCCGCCTGCTGCTTGACCTTGGCAGAGGACGGCACGACCAGCATGCGGGTCCCCTCCGCGATTTTTTGGCCGCGCACAACCTCTGCAGCGGCGCGCAAGTCTTCGATGCGCGCGTTCGTGCACGATCCCAGAAAGACCGTATCAATCTTGATGTCACGCAACGGCGTGCCAGGGGTCAACCCCATGTACTGCAATGCCTTTTCCGCGGCCTGCCTCGCACTGTCGTCTCCGAAGTCCTCAGGATCAGGAACAGAGGCGCTCAGCGGCAAGCCCTGGCCAGGATTGGTACCCCAGGTGACGAACGGGGTAAGCGTCGAGGCGTCGATCTCGACGACGGCGTCGAACTTCGCGCCGGGGTCAGTTGGCAGCGTCTTCCAGTACGCCACTGCGTCGTCCCAGTCCTTCCCCTTCGGCGCGTAGGGACGTCCCTTAACGTACTCAAATGTCGTCTCATCGGGTGCCACCATGCCGGCACGGGCGCCTGCCTCGATGGACATGTTGCAGATGGTCATGCGCGCTTCCATGGACAGCTTTCGGATCGCCTCGCCACGGTATTCAATGATGTGCCCTTGGCCGCCGCCAGTACCAATCTTGGCGATGATTGCCAGGATCAAATCTTTCGCACTCACCCCAGGTTGCAGCGTTCCACTGACCTCAATCGCCATCGTCTTGAACGGTGCTAGCGGCAGCGTCTGGGTCGCCATGACGTGCTCTACCTCAGAGGTACCGATACCCATGGCGATCGAACCGAACGCGCCGTGCGTCGACGTATGCGAGTCGCCGCACACAATCGTCATGCCCGGCTGGCTAATGCCCAGCTGCGGACCAACGGTGTGGACGATGCCCTGTTCCTCATCACCCATTTCGTGCAGCACAACGCCGAACTCTTCACAGTTCTTTCGCAGCGTCGAGACCTGGGTGCGCGAGGTCGGGTCGCTAATTTCTGTCAGCTCGCCAGAAACGATGCCCGTGGTTGGCACGTTGTGATCTTCGGTAGCAAGGTGCAGCTCTGGGTGGCGCATGCGGCGCCCGTTGAGGCGCAAACCATCAAATGCCTGCGGTGACGTCACCTCGTGCAGGAGTTGAAAATCGATGTAGAGAAGATCAGGCTGACCGTTCTCTCCACGGGTGACCACGTGATCACGCCACACTTTTTCCGCCAGCGTTAATGGCTTTTGGCCCATCTTGCTCCTCCTCAACAGTCGCAACCACCTCCCACCGAGTGAGATGGTAGAATCCATGACGTGAGACAGTATAGCGAAGACTCTGGAATTAAAGTGCTCGATCGCTCGATTTCCATCGTACGAGCGGTCGCAGGCGGCGACAAAACCCTCGCTGAGCTCAGCGAAGCAACCGGACTGCCCCGAGCGACGACTCACCGAATAGCCACTGCACTGGAAGTGCATAACGTCCTAGCAAGGACAGAGGACGGACAATGGACGATCGGCCGCGCACTCTCCCACTTTTCAGGGCACTCCTCCCCCCGTTTGCTCTCTGCCGCCGCACCAATCATGCGCAACCTCGTTGAAGTCACTGGCGAGTCCGTGCAGCTCTACAACCTCAGCGGAGACACTCGCACCTGCATCGCGGCAGAAAAGCCCGAGAGCGGCCTCACCTACACAGTTCCCGTGGGCTCGCAGCTCTCACTCACCGCAGGCTCAGCTGCCCGTGTGTTCGCCGCCCACTCACTTATCGACGCCTCTCCGTTTCCCTCGCAAGACCTCGAGGCGATCCGTGTAACCGGACTCGCTGAGTCAATCGCAGAGCGTGAAGTTGGGCTGGCGAGCCTGTCTGCGCCCATCACCAACCCAGACGGATCAGTCATCGCTGTCCTTTCCGTTTCCGGGCCGGCCGAGCGGCTCACCCCCACCCCAATCGAAAAGTGGGGCCCCGAGCTGCATGAGGCTGCTCAGGAGCTCACCGAGGCCCTGCGGTAACCCTTGATTGCTGGCGGCGCTGCCCGCCAGCAACAAGTCCAGCACGCTTCGCTCTCACCGTTCTCATTCCGAGATACACCCAGGCGGCCACAGCACACCCCGACAGAACCGCCGGCAACGGTTGGTGCAGCAACGTATTCGACGTCGTGGCCGCTGCAAACGCTGCGAAGTTGAGCCACACGTCATACACAGGGGCGATGAACTGGTGGTTCAACACATGCAGGGCTGCGATGATCAGCCCGCACGCGAACGTGATGGAGAGCAACACTGTAATCAGCACGTGACCAGCGTACTCCCTATCACTACTTTGTTAGCTCGTGGCGTCCAACGTGAGCTCACGGCCATTTTGGTCCTGAACAGGACGAGCATTCTTGCCGATCAGCGATTCGAATGCTTGCAGTTGCTCAGCTGAGGCAGTTACCGGCTGCGTCATTACGATCCAGCGAACGTTTTCAGAGCAAGGTGGCGTCGTCAAAGAGCCTCCATACGTGATGTACTCATGTGATGCTGGAAGAGCATTCGCGATGTTGATCTCCTCCTGAGAGATATGTGAGGTATCCACGTTCTCTGGCGCATTATCAAGCAGATACTGCACTAGCTCGTTCGGTGCACCTTCCTCAAGCAGAATTCCGAGGACTGTAATGTCACCTGCCGCATTCTTGTGTACAAAGTGGATCTCGCCAGGAAGCTGCTTACCGTCGACCTCGTGCTCTGCAGGAGTGTGCATGTGCAGCTGCGCGAGCTCCAGATCTTCACCGTCGAGAGTTACCTTCTGCGTTGTCGACGGCGTGTACTGCAACGTGTGTCCGTTATTCAGAACTTCACCCGTGCTGGCAGCATATGCAAACTCTATGTCTGCCAAGTCTTCAGGGGTAGCGTCACTCAAGTTGATTGGGCTTTGCTCCTTGCCATTTCCACAGACCTCGAATTCGGTCGAAAGGTCGCCCCAGCGCTCTGGAGCACCGTCTCCTTCGTACCCCCAGTGCGCTTCACTGGCCGGGGCGGCCTCTGACGATGTGGATGGTGCGCTCGTGCCAGCTTGCGAGCAGCCGCCCAGCAGCAGTGCGCTAGCAGCCACCGCTGCAAGCGCCGCAGAATGAGCTTTTCTCATGATATGTTCACGTTCCTTTCATCTTGGAGTTTGGTCCTCCGATGGTACGCGAACTGCGCAGCCTGTAAACTACATGCCTTTGAAGCACAAAAAGAAAGGCAGCCAGTGCTTGCACTGACTGCCTTTGTACCCCGTACGGGATTTGAACCCGTGTTACCGCCGTGAGAGGGCGACGTCCTAGGCCGCTAGACGAACGGGGCGCGCTCGCTTTTTGCGACTCGTTAACAATAAACGTCGCCCTATGAACTCTCCAAATCTGCAGGCCACGCGCCGCTTTCCCGCAACGCGCCCTCGATGGTTGGCCATGACGCTCGCAGCATATGCTCAAACACTCCCCACGTATGGGTTCCCTCAACGATTTCATGCCACGTCACGTTGAGCCCTTGCTGCTGTGCTGTCTCAGCGAAGTACTTCGAGCATGCATACGAAGTTGCTTCGATTACCATGGGCGCTCCGAGCCTCTTTGACGATGCCTCCTCGTCAATCGCGCCGGGCACGCCCTGTGCGGCCCCCAGCCATAGCGTGGTCCCGCGTAGTCGCTCCAGGTTAAGAATTGGCGAGTGCCGCCACCACGCCCTGTTCGACGACGTCCCCCACATGTTGACCGGGTTCCCCTTGTTCATTGTCACCCCTGACGATGTGTAGATACCGCCGAGCACGCCGGTGGTCGCCGGGCAGCCCGAGTAGGATGCGGCCGCCACGAACCGATCCGGAGCATTCACGGCGATGTCCAGCGCAGGGCCGCCAGACATCGAGATGCCGGCGATGGCGTCGTGCCCGTTGCCGTGGAACTGGGCGTCGATAAGTGGCGGTAACTCACGAGTCATGTAGGTGAGCCACTTGTTCGTACCTGTAGCCGGGTCCTCTCGATACCAGTCGGCCTGCATTGAAGACACTGACCCCTTCGGTGTCACCACATTGACGAGCTTGCCAGCGAAGAACGCTTGATAGTCCGAGGAATTCGCCCAGCTGTAGCCGCCCGCAGCGCCGTCTGCCCCCATCATGAGGTAAAACGTTGGTCGAGGCGCGGTGCCACGCGGCAGCAGCACATCATTCGTCACCTCTCGCTGCATCGACGGCGACCACACCGTGAGTTCCCACAAGTCCCCTTCAACTTGGCGCATAGACCGCAGCTCAGCGGGCGGCGCTTCATGCGCTGGAAACGTTGCTGATGCATCTCCTCTCGACGAACCAGTGGAGCTTCCCGGATACAGCTGGTACATCGATGACCCCAGCTCTCCCCTGCCTAACGCAACCAACACCGCTGCGGGGATGGCGAGCAATGGCACTGCGGAACTCAGGCTGAGAACCGCCAACACCACGCTTGCGGCATCAAGCACGCTCGACCCTGACCGCGAAGGCTCGCCTGTGAAGATCGACGACAGCGGATTGTTCTGGGCTGAACTGGCCTCCGCTTCAGCTGGCGGTACCTGCGCCTGGGCAAGCAGTACTACCACCGAGACTGCTAGGACACAGCGTTTTCGTACAGGGATCGGCATAGGGAAACTGTACCAACCATACTGACGGACCGACCAAGGTAAACAAAGCAAAACAGCCAGTGCAACGCACTGGCTGTTACTTGTACCCCGTACGGGATTTGAACCCGTGTTACCGCCGTGAGAGGGCGACGTCCTAGGCCGCTAGACGAACGGGGCATTAGGACACAGAACCAAAGTTCTGTAGCTGGCCTACCTGGACTCGAACCAAGAATGACGGTACCAGAAACCGTTGTGTTGCCAATTACACCATAGGCCATTGTTTTTCTTCACTCACAAGACTAAACTGTGTCTTTCGTTTTGCCTTGCTCGCTCTGAACAACGATGACTACTATAACCATAAAGCCCAATACGGCACAAATCGCCTGGTCATAATAGAAAAAGAGGTATCGCAAACCATGCGATACCTCTTCGACTTCGCCAATGCTCGTTAGGCCCGTTAGGCCCGTTAAGCCTCCGGCGCAGTGTACGGAGTAACCTCACGCGCAGCGCGCAAGCGCGCCATCGTGGACTGCTTACCAAGCAGCTCCATCGACTCGAAGAGTGGTGGAGAAACCTGCTCCCCGGAGATTCCAACACGGAGCGCACCGAACGCAACGCGTGGCTTCAACTCCAGTTCTTCGATCAGCGCGGTGTGCAGAGCCTTCTCAATAGACTCAGTAGTCCAGTCATCTTCGGCAACGGCGTCGAGTGCCGCAATGCCGGCGTCGAGAGGCTGAACAGCAGTGTCCTTGAGGTTCTTCTTCGCCGCTTTCTCGTTGAGGACAAGATCTGCATCCGGAGTAACAAGGAACTTCAGCAGTCCATACGCATCTGACAGGACCTTGATACGGGTCTGAACCAACTCGGCGGCGAGTGCGAACTTGTCAGCCGGGTAGTCGGCTGGGAAGTCGGTGAACTCAGTCAGGTAATCACGCAGGCGCTGTTCGAAGTCCTTTGGCTCAAGCAAGCGGATGTGGTCAGCGTTGATCGCCTCCAGCTTCTTCTGGTCGAAGCGCGCAGGGTTACCCAGCACATCAGAAACATCGAACGCCTCGACAAGCTGATCAACGCTGAAGATGTCTTCATCAGAAGACAGCGACCAGCCCAGCAGCGCGAGGTAATTGATCATGCCCTCCGGGATGATGCCGTTGTCGCGGTGATTAAACAGGTTCGATTCCGGATCGCGCTTGGAAAGCTTCTTATTGCCCTGCCCCATCACAAACGGCAGATGCGCAAACTCAGGAGTGAACTCAGCGACGCCGATACGCTGGAGCGCCTCATACAGAGCAAGCTGGCGCGGAGTCGAAGAAAGCAAGTCTTCGCCACGCAGGACGTGCGTGACCTGCATCAGCGCGTCATCAACTGGGTTGACCAGCGTGTACAGCGGCGCACCGTTCGAACGTGCAACAACGTAGTCTGGCTGCGTCTGCGACTTGAACGTCACTTCGCCACGCACCAAGTCGTTCCAGGTCCAGTCCTTGTCCGGCATGCGCAGACGCCAAACTGGCTTGCGGCCTTCAGCCTCGTATGCAGCGACCTGTTCTTCAGTCAGGTCGCGGTCGAAGTTGTCGTAGCCAAGCTGGGGGTCGCGCCCTGCCGCCTTGTGCCGCGCCTGAACCTCCTCGTTCGTGGAGTACGCCGGGTAGACCTCCCCGGCTTCGATCAGCTTGTCCAGGACTTCCTTGTAGATATCCATTCGCTGCGACTGGCGGTAAGGCTCGTGTGGGCCGCCTACCAAAACGCCTTCATCCCAATCCAGGCCCAGCCACTTCAAGGAGTCGATGATTGCCTGGTAGGACTCTTCCGAGTCACGTGCGGCGTCGGTATCTTCAATGCGGAAAATCAGCGTGCCGCCACTGTGTCGTGCCTGTGCCCAGTTGAACAAGGCCGTACGCACCATACCGACATGGGGCGTACCTGTTGGAGACGGACAAAATCGGACACGCATCTTTGCTGGTTTATTCATGTGCTTTATCGTAGCGCCCCTGCCCCATCAAGGCGCATATGGCAGGCCCTTAGTACGGGCTACGGGACTGCGCCTAGTAAAATATGACCACATGTGTTCAGCCCGCCCCACCACTGCGCCCGACTTCCTGCTTTCCCGAAGCACCGGTTCAGTGCGCACGCAAGGTGCCAATCAAACGTTCTCAGACGCATGGAAAGCTATCGACGCCCTCGAGTCCGGCGACGTCGAGATGGTGGTAGGCGCTCTCCCATTCGATAAAGACACGCCCGCGGCGCTGACAGTGCCCGAATCCATAGTCCGGGAATCTGGCACGCTCGAGCCTCATCCTTACTATCGAGTCGGCCCAGGCTCAAAGCTGCACGCGTCGCTTATCGACGTCGATCCCACCCCGGAAGAACACCTGCGCCGGGTTGAAGCAGCGGTCTCCACGATCCAGGGGTCCATGTTGGACAAGGTGGTCCTTGCTCGTGCAGTGGACATCGCATTCGATCCACCCGTCGATCCTCGCCTGGTCGCCGCGCGCCTGATTGACCTTTCTTATACCCGCGACGGGTTCATCGCAGACCTCACACCGAGCGGGCGTGTCGGCCACTTCTTCGTGGGCTCATCACCTGAGGTTTTGGTGCGCCGCAAAGGCAATATCGTGAGTTCGTATCCGCTAGCAGGATCAGCTGCCCGTGTCCCACACGACCCTGCGGCTGATGAGGCGAATGGTCAGGCACTCTTTGCTTCCGCCAAGGATCGCGACGAGCACGCGTACGTGGTCGAGCACATCCGCGAGATTCTGGCGCCACTGTGTTCCCAACTCGACATTCCAGACGGACCACAACTGGATAAGACTTCAGAAATGTGGCATCTTGCCACCCCAATCCGCGGCGTTCTGAAAGACCCTGCGCCAACAGCGCTCGACCTTGCGCTTCGCCTCTACCCCACCCCAGCTGTTTGCGGTACCCCGCAAGCCGCGGCGGAGGCGCTCATCACCACCGCAGAGACCGACCGAGGGTTCTATGCTGGCACCGTCGGCTATACCGACAAGAGCGGCGATGGCGAATACATGGTTGCGATCCGCTGCGCGGAGGTCAACGCCGCGGGCACTCAGGCTCGCGCCTGGGCTGGCGGCGGGCTCGTCGCAGATTCCGTCCCGCAAGATGAGCTCGACGAGACCACAGCCAAACTGCGCACCATCATGCGTGCGCTCGGCCTTTAGCCCCAACTAGGCGCGCGCCACCGGGTTAGTCAGCGAGCCGATACCTGGGATCTCAATCTCAATCACGTCGCCCGGGACCATTTCCGCGGTCCCCGCAGGTGAGCCAGTTGCGATGACATCGCCCGGAAGCAACGTGAATGACTCGCTGACCCACTCGACGATTTCGCCGATCGACTTAATCATCTGGTCCGAGTTGGAATCCTGCTTTGTCGCAGTCTCCCCCTCATGTGTGAGGTGCGCCTTGATCGGCAGCGAATCAAAATTGAAGCGCTCAAGATCTGTCTCAATCCATGGCCCTAGCGGAGCGAAGGTATCCATGCCCTTCGCGCGTGCCCACTGCCCATCGGAGAACTGGAGATCGCGCGAGCTGACGTCGTTAATAATGGTGACACCACGCACTACCGACTTCCACTGGTCCGCTTTCACGTTCTTACACGGCACGCCGATGACGAGTGCAAGCTCTCCCTCGAACTCAACGCGGGTAGCGAACTTGGGGATGCGAATTGGCGCGCCGGGACCGACAACTGCTGTCGGCGGTTTGATGAAAATCGTCGGCGGCAAATCATCCGCGGTCTGTTGAAAGACTTCCTTGACGTGGTCCGCGTAGTTGCGGCCGACTGCCACAATTTTCGACGGCAGCGTCGGTGCAAGCAGCCTCACGTCTTCAAGCTTCCACTCTTTGCCGGTGAACTCGGGGTCGGTGAATGGTGTACCAGCAATGGCACGCGCGGTCGTCGCCGCTTCATCAATGACAGCGAAGGTCATGCCTTCGGGTGTAGCAATTCGTCCAAAACGCATAGGGACGAGCATACAACCCCGAAGGCTGCTCGCACTTTATTGGTAGCTCACGAACCACGGCCGAGGTTGGACGTCGTTGTATGTCTGCTCCGGGCTAAAGGTTGGGGTGTCCTCGTCGATAAAGTTCTTCCACGCCATGAAGTAATCAGCACTCAAACCTTGACGCAGGACGTTCCAGGTATCAAACTTCTGCTCCGGCACGCCGTGGCCGTCCGCGTGGAGCACCCACGCCAATTCCGGCTGGTCAGTGCGGATATTTTCACGATCCGGGTACATGTCCAGCCTGAACTGGTGCAGGATGAGCATCTTTTGTGGCAGTTTGTGCTCTCGAACGAGGGCCGCAAGCCAATCAGCAACAGCATTAATTTCGCCCGAAGTTGCCGACCCGATACGGGACAATGGCTGCTCGCCGGGATTCAGCTTCCACTCGGCATCGAGGGCCAACCCCACGTTCGGCCGAAGCAGGAGCTCTTCGTAGAGTCGAGCCTGGTGAAGGAAATCACCCTGACCGGGCTGGAGGTCGAGCACCGCGTAGCCACCAGCCTCAGTGATCGCATCGATGTACGGTACGAGGTCCTCGATCGCTGTCTCGTTGGAGTAGTCGCCGTCAGGGCCAGGAGATTGCGAAGCCACCGTGACAATAATCTCGAACGCAGGGATCACCGGCTGCCCGTCCAACGGTTGGTACTGTTGCGCATACGATGTTGCTAGCTGGGCCGCTTCAGCCGGAGGCTGCTCCCCCATAACGCCGAGTGCTGGGCCCGACGGGTGCCCGTACAGCGCAATCATGCGCCGTCCGGGAAAGACAAGACCGCCACCTCCAGGTAATTCACCGTGCGTCGCGAGCGTGATCTTGTCCCGGTACATTTCGGTGTTGCCCCATTGCAGTCCAAGGGCGAGCGTGTCTTGCTCCAGCACTGTGCGCATAGCGTCTGAGGTGACACGTGGATCCGGGAACTGCAAGACTTCGAGTTCCGCACCTGCTGCACGCGCGGACACGGCGGCTCCAAGCGACGTCTCCTCCGTCACCAGGACCGGTGGCAGTGTGAGTGCCCCAGGTTGCTGTGGCTGCGTAGCCGCAACTGTGGCGATATCACGCTCAGGGTTGTCGCTTTGCAGCGGCTCCACGCCCGCTTCCTCTGATGGCGTGATGACTTCGGTGGCGCCTAGACGTTGAATCTCTACATCAACAGTCTCGTCTGTACCTGGCCAACGCACTAACAAAGGGATGCCACGTTCCAGGGCGATTGCCGCACCAAGCAGTTGCGACTCCCGCTCCTTACCCGCGACAACCACAGCGTCCGACGTTGGATACAACCGCTTCGAAACTTCCGCGCCGGTACCGTCTGGGTCTTGAATAACCTCGGCACCGGACATCTCCAAGGCTTGCGCGCCCTGCGCTCCTTTTTCGGCGTCGCCAGTTGCACACGCACTCAAGCTTGCCGTTGCGACACCGAGCGCAACGATGACGCTGCCAACACGATGCCGGGTCGAAGCCATCTTCAATGTCTCCCGCCTTTCCTACACGGAGGTCCTGTTTAAATCTGGCCTCAACCCTACGTGGTTACCTCAGCGCGGCAGCAATCCGCTCGCCAACCTCAGTCGTCACTATCTCAGCCCCTTCGCGGCCCGTCACTTCCTTTTCCACGGCCGCTTCAATTTTCTGGGCATTGTCTTCATCGCCGAGGAAGCGCAGCATCATCGCGACGGAGAGAATCATCGCGCACGGGTCGGCGATACCCTGACCTGCAATATCCGGTGCAGAACCGTGGACTGGCTCAAACATCGAAGGCGTGACCTTTGCCGCGTTGATATTGCCCGAGCACGCAAGGCCCACACCACCCGCAACTGCGCCGGCCAAGTCAGTCAAAATATCGCCGAACAGGTTATCCGTCACAATGACGTCGTACTGCGAAGGGTCGCTGACCATGTAAATGGTCGCCGCGTCGATGTGGTGGTAGTTCGTGGTCACCTCTGGGAACTCCTGCGCGACCTCGTCGAAGACTCGCTGCCACAAACCACCAGCGTTGACCAGGACGTTCGTTTTGTGCACAAGAGTCAACTTTTTGCGGCGCTGCTGAGCAAGTTCAAAGGCGTAGCGCACGACGCGCTCAACACCGTAATAAGTGTTTTGAGAAACCTCGGAGGCAACCTCATGCTCGGTACCTTCGCGCAGCGTGCCACCATTGCCGGCATAGAGCCCCTCGGTTCCCTCGCGGACAACTACAAAGTCAATGTCACCCGGCCGTGCCAGCGGCGAGGTCACACTCTTGTACAGGCGCGACGGGCGCAGGTTGACATAGTGATCCAGCTTGAAGCGCAGTGGCAACAGGAGCCCGCGCTCAAGCACACCAGCGGGAACCTTTCGCGGGTCCCCGACTGCGCCGAGCAGGATTGCGTCATGTTCACACAGCGCCTCGAGGTCACCGTCCGTGAGCAGCTCGCCGTTACGCAGGTATCGACGCGCACCGAGGTCAAAATCCGTGGTATCTACGTCCGAGCGAACAGCATTCAGAACTTTGAGCCCCTCTGCCATCACTTCAGGGCCGATGCCGTCCCCACCAATAACAGCAACCTTCATTTTTGGGATTCCTTTCTCACCAGACGGACAGTGCGTTTAGTGTAACACTGTCCGCCCGTGAGGGAACCGCCTTTAGGAATCCAAATCGAGCTGGATCGAAGTGGCGTCGATAGACTGCGCGATCTGCTCCTCGAGCTGCTCTGGAACTTCCTTATCCACGCGCAGGATAAGCACCGCACCGTCGCCCTTCGTGGTGCGAGTCAGCGCGGCAGCATCGATATTGATATCGTGCGCACCAAGCTGCGAACCCACCTTTCCGAGCGCTCCAGGGACATCGGTGTAGCGGAAGAACAAGTTGCGGCCTTCCGCACGCATGTCTACACCGCGACCATTGATGCGAACGATCTTCTCAACGCCCTCCAGGCTCGTCAGCGCGCCAGTCACCGTAGCGGTCTGCCCTTCTGCCCCAACGGCCTGGACCTCGAGCGCGCTGCGGTGCGTCAGTGCTTCAGTCTCTGTCTCGACCGTATAGCTCAATCCGCGGGCCTCAGCGATAGCAGGTGCGTTCACAAACGTCACAGGCTCATCGACGATGCCCGAGAACAGACCGCGCACAGCAGACAGGCCCAACAGGTTGACTTCCTCCGTGGACAGCTCACCGCGAGCCGTCACCTTCAGCGATACCGGAGCCTCTTCCAGTAGCTTGCCTGCAAGCAGCCCAAGCTTGCGCGACAAGTCGAGCCAACGAGCTACCTCCTCGCCCGCGTTGCCACCAGCAACGTTGACAGCATCAGCGACGAACTCGCCGGCCAGTGCCTTCAACACAGAATCCGCAACGTCAGTACCCGCGCGGTCCTGCGCCTCAGCCGTAGATGCGCCAAGGTGCGGCGTTACGACGACCTCTTCGAGTTCAAACAGCGGCGAATCCGTGCACGGCTCGGTTGCATACACGTCGAAACCTGCACCACGAATGTGGCCAGACTTGATGGCGTCGGCAAGCGCCTGCTCATCAACGAGGCCACCGCGGGCCGCATTGATAATGATCTGTCCCGGCTTGGCCTTCGAAAGCAGCTCCGCATTGAACATGCCTGCAGTTTCTTTCGTCTTCGGCAAGTGGATCGTCACAAAATCTGCACGAGCCATCAGCTCCTCGAGCTCGACGAGCTCGACACCCATCTGCGCTGCACGCGCAGGGTTCGCGTAAGGGTCGTATGCGACGATCGTGGTTTCGAACGCAGACAGACGGTGCGCGAACAGCTGGCCAATGTGCCCGAAGCCGACAATGCCTACGGTCTTGCCGAAGATCTCGGTGCCTTTAAACGCCGAGCGCTTCCACTCACCATTACGCAGCGTGGAATCAGCTGCCGGAATCTGGCGAGCGGTAGAAAGCAGCAATGCGATTGCGTGCTCACAGGCTGAGTGAATATTCGAGGTCGGGGCGTTAGCAACCATCACACCGTGCTCGGTTGCCGCCGGAATATCAACGTTGTCAAGACCGACACCAGCACGGCCGATAATCTTAAGGTTTGCACCTGCTTCGATCACCTCACGATCGACCGTCGTTGCTGAGCGAACAAGCAGCGCGTCCGCGGCGGGGACTGCCGCGAGCAGCGCCTCACGGTTTGGGCCATCTACCCACTGGACTTCCACCGCGTCGCCAAGTGCGTCAACGGTTGACTGGGAAAGTTTATCGGCGATGAGGACAACAGGTTTCGACATAAGAATGGGGTCTCCTGAGAATCAAACAGAGTGGATACCCCGAACACCTTAATAGGTCAGTTACCGGTTGTCCTGCGGTTAGCCTGATACTTTTCTTCCGCTTGCGAAATCCTGCGCGATAGCTCGTCGCTGGTCCCGAAATCGGTTCCAAGTGCAACGAGCGGGCCGTCCGCTAACCCTGCAAGAGCAAATAGTGTTTCAAAGGATGCTCTCGGGTCCGGCTCGTCCACGAAGACAACCTTCGCCCCAAAGCTGCGCGCATTCGCGATCGCGGCAATCGAAGTATTCGCCGTCGCCACAACCAACGGAGCCATATCGGCATCCCTGCGGGAGAGAATCGGGAATGGTCTTGCCTGCGCCCCCTTCATCACGGCAGGGTCCGCCCACGCGGCTCTCAGCCAGGTCGGCTCACGCGAGCGCAACTTCGCCACTTCCTGCGCAGCAGACTCGGGTGAGGATATCAATCGTTCCTCAAACATCAGCGACGTCATCGGGCCTAAAGCTCCCCGCCCACCCGGGTCGCGGTACACACGCATCCGTCCAGTGGTTTGCGCCAGTGGCACATCACCAACCGTAAGCACCGTATAGGTATGTAAACGCTCGGTTTCTTGCAGAATCTCGTTGTGTCGGTTCGGGTCGTAGACCAACATCGGGGCGTGGGCAACAACGGCGATTGAGGCAGCTCGCAGCTGTGCTTCTACTGAAGGATCCGACACCACTAGCGTCTCGGAAGCACGGAAGAAATACTGCAACGATGCAAGCCCCGTCCGGTCTGCTAACACGACAGGATGCTGCTCAAACATCGCTGATACATGGCGCGACTGGTTGACTTTCCTCGCCTCTCCCAGCGGGCCTAATTGTTGCTCTGGCGAGCAAGCAACAAGCAGCGTTGCCACGCACAACAATGCGAGGCAACGCTGCCGTATCCCAACCTGCTTAATCCTCTTCGCCTTCCGGCTCTTCCTGCTCAACTTCTGGCGCCTCAAACTCAGGCTCTTCAGCAGCTGGTGCAGGTTCTACTTCTGGCTCGGGCTCTTCGGAGAAATCAACCTCTGACTCAAGTGGGCCATCAATATCGCGGATCACGGCCTTATCAAGCGCATACTCGACAATCCCGACGAAACGTTCGCGACGATCCGCCAAGAACTCCGTCCACTGAGAGTTCAGCAAGAAAATTGGCGTCATCTCATGGCCTTCGAGGACTTCATCAAACTCGTCGTCGTCCATGAGCGACTTCGACTGCAGGCGCGGAATGTAGCGCTTCGGCTGATTGTCCTCAATCAGCACATCCGTGCGCTTACCCATCGGCGTGCGGTTGAGCACCGACTGTGCAACGACTGGGTCAGCACCAATGTCGTCACAAAACGCAGGTGGGAACACAGTGTTGAAGTACGGCTGCAGCTCCGCAAACGTCTCCCGGTTGAACGGCTTTCCTGTCCTCCAGTCGAGCGCGCCGCGTGCCATCAGCAGTGCGTACAGTCCGCGGTAGACACCGCTTTCCTCCGTCGCCGTAAGCAAACGAGACTCCGAGAACGTGGCGTCCGACACTGTACGTGGCGTCGCGTCAGTCTCTTGCAGCACCCACGGGGTGACCTCGGTAACGTCGAGGCCCGCACGGATCGTCGGTGCGTGCGCACCGTAGAGCTCTCCGAACACACCCGACCAGTACCAGCGGTTGAGACGGTCCTTCGACTCCTGGCTACGGTCCCACTGCGGATGCTCTGCCAAACGCGCCAAAATCGTAGCCAGTGGCACAATCTGCGAGGTGTACGGGACCTGATCCACGCTGAGAATACAACGCTCAGCCATAAACTCAGCCGCCGCCTTAAACGCATCCGCCATTTCTTGCGCATGCTGGCGGTAGTCATCGAGGGAAAGGTTCAAGATGTCGCCGCGGTGTCCAACAGCGTGTCCATGCCGACTCGTCAGCAAAAGTGACATCGCACGGAGGAATTCAATGCGCCCAATGTCATCCAAAGCTGGGTACTCGCGCAACTGCTTTTCGACGCCCCGCCAATGCTCAGCAAGCAAAAAGTCAGGATCTTGCGTAGCAAACATGGCCGTCAGCAACTCGAAAACATCCATCTGGACACCCGCCGAGTTTGCGTGGGCGAAGATTTGGCCAACGCCAATCTGCGAGGTCTCCCGGTCAATGCGGATCACTGGAACATCGTAGGCCGGCATCCAGCGCATGACTTCGTTCAGGAAGAGCTTGACCGCGTCGCGCATTTCATGATCCTCGGCATCCGCCGCCATGTCTAAAAGCAGGTCATTGCCCTCTTTCCAGAGCAACAGCGACACCGGCACGACACCGTGCTTCAGCATGTCCTCCCGGTTCCGGATGCCCTCCGGAATATCCGGTCCAAAGTGCGAACGGATCTGGCCTTCTTCGTCAACAGCGAAGACTGCTTCAACCGGCATTGGATCGGCAGAGACGGCCGTCCGCACATCCACAAAGAACTGGCGGTGAATGCGTCGACCAAGGAAGTCTACGGTCGGGACGATGCCGTCGCCCTTAAATGCGTGGTATAGCGAAGTGAGGCGCTGCTGGCCGTCGAGAAGCAACAGCCCCGGTTGCGGTTCCTTGACGCTCGGCTCGAGCCCTTCGAGCGGGCGCGGGCGAAATCGCATTGGTGTCCCGCGTGTATCCAACGCGAGGAACGAGCCGATTGGATAGCCGCGCAAGACTGAGGTAACCAGGGTGCGAATGCGGTCAACATCCCAGATATACTCGCGCTGAAAATCGGGTAGCTGCAGCTCTCCGCGCTCAGCCCGCGCGAAGAGATCCTTGAGTGAATAGCTTGGCGTAGTAAAACCCATAAGTCATACTTTAGAACAGAATCAACAAACATTCTCGTGGCCGCGGTGTTCGGGCAGCTCAACCTGGATCGTGGAATGCTCAATCCCCAGCTCACGCAATACTTCTTGGGCGTCGTCGAGAACACGGGCTCCTTGCTCACCAGGGTGCTTAACCACGTGAACCGTCGCTAATACGGACACCCCATCGAGCGACCACAGGTGCAAGTCATGGATATCCACCACACCGGCAATTGCTCGCAGGGCCGGTTCGACGCTCTCAACATCGAATCCCGGAGGGACCTGCTCCAGTAGCACCTGGAGGGAGTGACGGAGCAGCGACCACGCCCGTGGCAACACCAACGCCGCGATCAAGAAGGAAGCGATAACGTCCGGCAGCTGGCTGCCAGTAAAAGCAATCACCGCACCGGCGACGAGCACCGCAACCGAACCGAGCATGTCCACAAGTACGTGCAAAAACGCGCCCTCAACGTTGACGGAGTTTTCCCTTTGGCTATGCAGCACCCACGCAGATACCGCGTTTGCGACCAAGCCAATGAGGGCGATCACCATCATCGGTGCCGTGTCAATCTCAGTAGGTGCAGAGATTCGACGAATTGCCTGCACCACGATCCAGACAGAAATCACAAGCACCGTCAGCGCGTTGGTCGCCGCGGCCAGTACTTCAACGCGCCGATATCCATACGTGGCCTTCATCGAGGCTGCCCGCTTCCCTATCACCACGGCGATCACCGCAATGATCAGTCCAGCAGCGTCCGACAGCATGTGCATGGCATCGGCCATCAGCGCCATCGAACCGGTGAGCCAGCCACCGATCAATTCTGCGAAAAAGACCACGCTGGTGACTCCCAGCGCGATCAGCAGGGCACGCAGTGGCGCGTCGCCGACGTGATCGTGGTCGTGCGTGTGAGCGTGGTCATGGCTATGCGACATGCCGTGATTCTAATCCACCTTTGGATATCGGTAAAGCGGGCAACTTCGGAAGCAATCAGAACGATTTTTGCTAGCCTGGACCAAAAAGAAAGGAAACACGTGACTCAGCAACCATACGAAACCCCAAACAACCCCCCACTCGAGGTACCAGAGGAGCGACGCCACCTTCCCGCTCCATCCGAGCCAACTCCGCAGAACGGCGGTTGGTGGAAGTGGCTCCTTGGCATCCTCGTCTTCCTCCTTCTCGCATGGCTACTGTGGTCCCTGTTCGCCGGCGGCCAAAGTGAAGAAGAATTCAACAACAACCAGCCCAGCGTGACGGCAACTGAAACCGTCGATATCACCACCACGATGACAGAAGACACCACGGAAACAGTTGAGCCTGCTACCGAGACGAACACTGACGCTTCCGAACCGACAGTGCCGGAAGAAGTCACTACCACAGTGAATCTCGACGAAGTCCTTAGCGACGCACCCGAATCCGAGACGGCACCAGCGCAATAGCGCAAAGCACAAACAAAACTGGGAGTGACCCTTCTGTTGGGTCGCTCCCAGTTTTTACGCTATGAGAAAGCCTAGGCGGTCTCATTCAGCGGGTTCTGCACCCAGCTCATCATCGAGCGCAGTTCCTTGCCGGTCTTCTCAATCGGGTGCGAGGAGACCTTGGCGCGCAGGTCCTCCAGCTCCTTGTTACCGTTCTTCACGTTCTCAACAAGGCGCTTGGTGAAGGTGCCATCCTGGATATCACGCAGCACGTCACGCATGCGGTCCTTAACGCCCTCATCGATGAGGCGCGGACCAGACAGGTAGCCACCGAACTCTGCGGTATCGGAGATGGAGTAGTTCATGTTCGCCATGCCGCCTTCGTAGATCAGATCCACGATCAGCTTCATCTCGTGCAGGCACTCGAAGTACGCCATTTCTGGCTCGTAGCCAGCCTCGACGAGGACATCGAAGCCCGTCATGATGAGATCCTCCAGGCCACCGCACAGAACGGCCTGCTCTCCGAACAGGTCGGTGACGGTTTCAGCCTCGAAGGTCGTCGGGATGACACCGGCACGAGCACCACCGATTGCTGCAGCGTACGAGAGTGCCAGGTCGCGGCCATTGCCCTCCGGGTCCTGCTCGACAGCAATCAGGCACGGCACGCCCTTGCCCTCAGTAAACGTACGACGCACCAAATGGCCCGGGCCCTTCGGCGCAACCATGCCCACGATGATGTCGTCCGCTGGTTCAATCAGGTTGAAGTGGATGTTCAGGCCGTGACCGAAGAACAGGGCGTCGCCAGCCTTCAGGTTTGGCTCAATATCGTTGCGGAAGATTTCTGCCTGGGAAGTATCCGGTGCCAGCAACATGATGACGTCCGCCCATGCGGAAGCATCAGCGTTGCTCTTGACCTCGAAGCCAGCCTCCTTGGCCTTTTCCGCGCTCTTCGAGCCCTCACGCAGGCCGATCACAACATCGACGCCGGATTCACGCAAGTTCTGCGCGTGCGCGTGGCCCTGCGATCCATAGCCGATTACTGCAACTTTCTTTCCCTGGATGATGGACAGGTCTGCATCCTGGTCGTAAAAAACTTCAATAGCCATGAGTCGGCTCACCTTTCTTTATGCGTATGGAGAAATATATCGGAGTTAATAGCGTCGCGCTTAGGATTGCGATGCCATTGTTTCGGCGCCGCGCGAAAGCGCGACATCACCGGAACTCGCAAGCTCGCGAATTCCGAAGGGCTCGAGTACTTCAAGCAACGCCCGCAGCTTTGCGGGCGTGCCCGTCGCTTCAATCACGAGGGACTCGGGCGAGACGTCGACGACACGTGCGCGGAAGATGTTCGCGGCATCCACGACCTGCGGCCTGTTACTGTTGTCCGCGCTCACCTTGACCAGCATCATTGATCGGGCGACGGTGGCGTCGTCGTCAAGCCTCTGGACTTTAATAACCTGGACGAGCTTGTTGAGCTGCTTCTGGATCTGCCCAACGGAGTACTCGCTCGCATCGACCACGATGGTCAGCCGGTTGATGCCTTCGGTCTCAGTGCTTGCCGACACAAGCGAGACCATGTTGTAGCCACGGCGCGTAAACAGAGCGGATACGCGCGTAATGATGCCATCGACATCCTGCACAAGCACCGACAGCCTATGCCGAGTGATTGTTTGCACTGGTGCCATCTTATTTCGCTCCCTCTGTTTCATCTTCGAGTGTCGTCAACACTTCGTGAATTGCTTCTGGGGTTTCCGCGGCGGATTCCTCCATGTCGAAGAACGGCCGCATCCCGAGCGCGTACTGCATGTCTGAGTTCGAAGCGCCCGCAGCGACCATCGGCCAAACCTGTGCGTCCTCGCCGACGATGAACTCAACTACGACCGGCCGATCATTGATACCGCGCGCCCACTCAATCGCGGGGACGACGTCCTCTTCCTTCGTGACGCGAACAGCCTGCGCCCCGAGTGCCTCAGAGAGCTTCACAAAGTCAGGGACGTATGCCTCTTCCCCACCGAGCTTGGTGTGCGAGTAGTTGCCTTCATAGAACAACGTTTGCCACTGGCGGACCATGCCGAGGTTGCCGTTGTTAATCAGGCAGACCTTGATTGGCAAGCCCTCCATCGCCGCGGTGGTGATCTCCTGGTTCGTCATCTGGAAACAACCATCACCGTCGACGGCCCATACCTCTTTATCGGGCATCGCGGCCTTCGCACCCATAGCGGCTGGCACCGCATACCCCATGGTGCCGGCACCGCCGGAGCTCAACCAGTGACGAGGTTTATCGAAGTCCAGGAACTGCGCTGACCACATCTGGTGCTGGCCAACGCCGGACGCGTAAATCGCATCCTTTCCGACGGTCTTCGACAGCATCTCGATCACAAACTGCGGAGAAAGCTTCCCATCGTCTTGCTTGTCGTACCCACGCGGGAACCGCTCCTGGAGATCCTGAAGCCGCTCCATCCAGGCGTCTATCTTCGGCGCCGGAGTATTCGGCGAGCCTGTAAACGCTGCAGTGAGCTGAGCAAGCACCTTCTTCGCATCACCGACGATCGGCACATCAACTGGACGAATCTTCCCGATCTCTGCCGGGTCGATGTCAGCGTGAATCGTGTCCGCGTGAGGCGCGAAAGTGTCAACGTCGCCGGTCACGCGGTCATCAAACCTGGTTCCGATTGCGATCAGGAGATCCGCTTCCTGCAGGGCACCAACCGCCGGCACGGTGCCGTGCATGCCAGGCATGCCCATGTAGCACGGATGGTCCTGCGGGAATGCGCCCAACGCCATCAAGGTAGTCACCACTGGGATGCCAGTGGCCTCGACAAGCTCAAGCAGCTCCTTGTTCGCAGCAGACTTGACGACGCCACCACCGATATATAACACCGGCCGCTTCGCCTGCGAGATTCGCTCCGCAGCCTTCATTACCTGTTCGCTGAGCGGCTCGTCAGCGGGAACATACCCAGTCTCGAGCAGTTTCGGCGGCCACGAGAACTCCATGAGCTGTGCCTGAACATCCTTCGGGATGTCCACAAGCACCGGACCCGGACGGCCACTAGATGCGATGTGGAATGCAGTTGCAATCACACTCGGGATCTCGTTGACGTCCGTGACCATGATGTTGTGCTTAGTGATTGGCATCGTAATGCCACGAATATCCGCCTCTTGGAACGCGTCGGTTCCGATCATTGACGAACCTACCTGGCCGGTGATGGCAACAATCGGGACCGAGTCCAGATAAGCGTCACCGATCGGTGTGACAAGGTTTGTGGCCCCCGGCCCGGAAGTGGCGATGCACACGCCAACCTTTCCAGAAGCAACCGCGTACCCTTCTGCGGCGTGGCCTGCACCTTGCTCATGGCGAACCAGCACATGCCGCAGCTTCTCTGCTGCGAACAGTGCGTCGTAAAGAGGAAGCACCGCGCCACCGGGGAGGCCAAAGACAATCTCGGTACCTAGCTCCTCAAGACTGCGAACGACAGCGTCGGCTCCGGTGATCAGCGGCGCGGTGCGCTCATCACCAGGCTGCGTCGATGCATTCGTCGGGGGCTTGTGTGAAGCAACCACGATGTCGAGCTCCTTAGTGTTTCAAATAACAACAACCATCGAATCAGATCTAAAACAAAAGCCCCCGACCAAGCCGTGTGGCTGTCGAGGGCGCTTGAGTTCGCGACTGACTAGGCAAGCAGTCCGCTACGGCAAGCGCCGGTGCGGAATAAGAATGACTAGTACGTGCGAAATGATCATGAGTTGAATCATACACATTCCACAGGGGAATGTGAGGGATTTGGATTATTATTCAAAAACTATGCCGATGTCATACATTGCCGAACAGATTTGGCGCTGGTTCGCGGAGACGGGGATCAACCTCGCTCTCCTGCTCACACTCGCATTTTTAGTGCCACGAGCTGGCCGTTTCCTGAACCGTCACGCTGAGCGGCAGGTCAAAGAGTCTGGTGAGACGGACGAATCGAAGGGCCGCCTAGCAATCGTGGGCGTCGGTGTATACATCGCCCAGATGGTTGCCTACTTCTTGATTTTCGTCTTTGCACTGCAACAACTCGGCTTTTCACTCGCCGGTGCCGCGATCCCCGCAACGGTTGTATCGGCAGCCATCGGTTTTGGCGCACAGAACATCATCGCGGATTTCCTGGCGGGTTTCTTCATCCTCAGCGAAAAGCAGTTTGGTGTGGGCGACTACGTCGCATTTCAGGGCAACGGGATTGACGTCTCCGGTGAGGTCATTCAGATTACAATGCGCGCAACTCAAATCCGCACCATCGAGCAATCGACCATCTCTATTCCGAACTCGACGGCACGCATATGCATCAACCAATCCAACTACTGGTCCAGCGCGGTCGTCGTCATTCCTGTCCCACTGCTCGGTTCAACGTCTGCGGAAGAAGCGTTGAAGAGGACCCTCGCCGCGGCGCAGCGTGCGATTGCGCAACCCGACATTGCCGACGCCACCATCGACGAGGTCGAAGTACAACCCGCAGTAGCGGTGAACGCCCCCGCAACTGTCGGAAGCTCATGGACCGTGGATATGCGCGTGATGGTTCGCACTCAACCATTGATGCAGTGGAAGGTGGAGCGCGCAATCCGCATGGCGATCCTCGACGAGTTTTGGAACGAGTACGGCGCGGCAACAACATTCGAGGGCGCACTGGTGCAAGGTTTGGAACAACCGACCAGGCACTTTGATGTGCAAACGCCCACAGAGCGTATTTCAGAGTCCTTTCCTCAGACGCAAAAGCTGCCGGCGACAGACCCAGTGGCCCAAGATCCGGCAGCAGTTGATGACTTGACGCTTACTGATGACGACGCACCTGCACCGAAGCGCGTATTCCGCGGAATTATGCGTATGTCCACAGCGTTCCTCCTCGCGGGGTTCGCCATTTTGCTCATTGTCCGCGGCCTCATGTTGCAACCCGCGGAGGAAAGCAACGCAAATTCCGGTGTTTGGGCGCCACCTGCCCGGCCGGTTGCATCCACGAGCGCCCCCATGCCTGCCACCCAAGAAGAGATCCCCACGTCCGACGTCACCACTACTATTCCAACAGCCACGCCAACCACCGAAGCAACCACGCCTTCATCCACAACGACCGAGTCGGAATCATCTGATTGGATGTCCGAAACATCCACATACGAACGACCGGAACCGGTGGCCACGCCAGCTACTCAGGAAGAGACGGCGACGGACGAAGTGGACGTCGATAAGGAGCAACTCCCGCAGCCGTAACAAGATTGGCTAGCATAACTTGCATGACTGACTCGCCCACCACCTTTCGCCCTAGCAAACAACACGTCATTGCGGTTGTCCTCATGACAGGCATCGCGTTGATCGGAATTTCCTGGGCTCCGCTCCTTCTTGGCTGGCTGCTGATCATTCCGCTCGCGTGGTTGCTCTGGATCTTCACCGCCTCCACCACGATCAGCGAACGCGGCATTGCTCTGCGGTACATGGTGAAGCCAAACGTGACCATCGCCTGGTCTGACCTGGCGGGAATTGCATTTCAGGGTGCGAAGGCGAAGGCCACAACTCTTGACGGAGCATCGCACACCATGCCCGGTGTGACCTTTAATATGCTACCGGAACTTGCAGAAGCTTCCCGGGGCCGAATCACGGACGTCATCACGCAGGCGCAGGAAGCCGCCGACGGAAAATATGAAATCATCAACAAAGACGGCAATAAAGTATTAATGTCGCGAGAAGCCTACGACGAATACGTCAAGGCACACCCTGATCTGCCCGGGCCACGGCCCGAGCCCGCGCCACGTACAAAGGAGTAAGCCGTGATCCCTCTCCGCTCACGAGTCACAACCATTGGCCGCCAAGCTGCAGGCGCACGTGCACTATGGCGAGCAACCGGTACAGAAGAAAATGAGTTCGGCAAGCCGATTGTTGCCATCGTCAACTCATACACGCAGTTCGTTCCTGGCCACGTGCACCTCAAAGAGGTAGGGGAAATTGTTGCGGAAGCTGTACGCGCCGCCGGCGGTGTGCCGAAAGAATTCAACACCATCGCCGTCGACGACGGTATCGCCATGGGCCATTCCGGCATGCTCTACTCCCTGCCCAGCCGCGAGATCATCGCGGATTCGGTGGAGTACATGGTCAACGCCCACGCCGTCGACGCAATGGTATGCATCTCCAACTGTGACAAGATCACACCGGGCATGCTGAATGCTTCACTGCGGCTTAACATCCCTACGGTTTTCGTCTCCGGCGGCCCGATGGAATCAGGCAAGCCAATTAACGTTGGTGGCGTCGAAAAGCCAGCCTCCGACCTTGTTGACGCCATCGCGCTTTCCGCAAACGATGCTGTCTCCGATAACGAACTCGATGCCATCGTCGAAGGCGCCTGCCCTACCTGTGGATCGTGCTCCGGCATGTTCACCGCTAACTCCATGAACTGCCTTACCGAAGCGCTCGGCCTTTCACTCCCTGGCAACGGCACCACCCTGGCCACGCACACAGCGCGCCGTGAGCTGTTCGAAAAAGCTGGCGCCACCATCGTTGACCTGTGCAACCGCTACTACGGAGAAGGCGACACCTCAGTATTGCCGCGCGAGATCGCAACCGTGCACGCGTTCCGCAACGCAATGGCCCTCGACATGGCCATGGGTGGATCGACGAACACGATTCTGCACATCCTTGCGGCCGCGCAAGAGGGCGAGGTGAACTTCTCACTCGCGGATATCGACGACCTGTCCCACCACATCCCGTGCCTGTCAAAGGTTGCTCCAAACGGCACAGCCCACGTCGAAGATGTCCACCGCGCCGGAGGCATCCCAGCAATCCTCGGCGAGCTCCACCGCGGCGGACTGCTACACGAGGACGTGCACTCAATTGTCTACGACTCCCTCGACGAGTGGCTCAAGGACTGGGATATCCGTGGCACCGGCGCATGTGAAGAAGCCATCGAACTCTTCCACGCCGCGCCGGGTGGCAAGCGAACCACGCAGGCATGCTCGCAGTCAGCGCGGTGGCCGAGCCTGGATACCGATGCCATCCGTGGCGTGATCCACGATGTCGACCACCCGTTTACTTCTGACGGCGGCTTGGTCGTCCTGCGTGGCAACCTTGCTCCGGACGGCGCGATCCTCAAAACTGCAGGTGTTGAAGAAGGTCTCTGGGAGTTCTCGGGACCGGCGCATGTTGTGGACTCGCAAGAGCAGGCGGTGTCGATGATCTTGGCACACGAAGTACTTGAGGGTGAGGTTGTCGTGATCCGCTACGAAGGACCCGCGGGTGGGCCAGGCATGCAGGAGATGCTTCACCCCACTTCCTTCTTGAAAGGTGCCGGACTGGGCACGAAGTGCGCCCTGATTACCGACGGCCGATTCTCCGGCGGCACGTCAGGACTTTCCATCGGACACATCTCACCCGAGGCTGCCCACGGTGGCCTCATCGGCCTGATCGAAAACGGCGATACCGTTTCGATCTCAGTGTCTCGACGCGAGCTCACCCTCGATGTCGACGAAGACGTCCTGGAAAAGCGCCGTGAAGCAATGGAAGCCTCCGAGCACCCGTGGACACCAAATCGTGTCCGCGAAGTGTCGAAGGCTCTCAAGGTGTACGCAAAGATGGCAACGTCCGCCGACAAGGGCGCCGTCCGCCAGCTCGACTAGCGGGCAGTCGTGGTTAGGCGAGCGGGTTTACCCCGGCGCCGAACCACCACAGCGCACCAGCTGCGGCTAACCCAAGGACTGCGAAAATCCAGGAGCTTGCCAGTGGTCGGCGCGCCCACGAGCGGGTCGCGTCGACGCCGTACAGGCCAGGGCCAGCAAACTGCAGCGCGAGCACCACACCGAAAAGCACTGCTGCCAAGACTGTTGCTGGTTCCCACTCGAACACGTTCAGGCCAACTCCGCTCACAACAATGCTGTGTAAAACGGCAAAGCCAGTAACTGCGATGCCCACCATCGCTGCAACTGGCGTCAACAGCCCAAGCAGCAAGAAGACACCTGCGGCGAGCTGCAACGTCGGCAGGATGATAGCCAGGCCGTCGGTAAATGCGTAGCCCTGCGCAGCAAATTCTGCTTCCAGCCCACCGATACCAGCCGAATCGCCTAGACGGAAGAACACCGCAATCGCTTGCAGGATGAGCGCGAGCCCGAAGGTAAGGCGCGCAATCAGCAAGCCAAAGTCGAGCGTACCGCGCTTTGCGTGCTCAACCTTCTCCTCTTCCAGGTCAGAGTCAGCGGCAACATCTGGTTGCGCATAGGTCGTCGGCACCGAATCGAGCGTGTTGTTGGCAACAACCGTTTCGGTCGCCGGTGTGACATCGAAGCCGCCCGGAGCGTCGGCGTTTGGAAACACCTCAGTGGGAGCAGCCTTCCCCGTCATCGAATAGATTCCCTGAGCCGAGTCGCCTCGAGCCGATCCCTGAAACTCAGGAATGCCTTCGAGTCCACTTACATCCTCGGGTGTAGCATCGCGCAAGTTTTTATCAGTCATGCCTAGCAATCTAGAACAAATCTGCCCGATTACGAGGCTGTACGTCGGCGCGCCACAAAACTTCTTGCCATAAAAGACGCCACCTTCGTTCAAACGTAGCCCCGGAAGCTGGGACTCTGAACAAAATTAGGTTGAAATCTGTTGTAGTTACTAACATCTCATCACATGCATCGATTCAGTTGGCTTGATGAACACGACACTGAAATTTGGCTCACTATGTGGGCAATGATCTCGTGGATCCCTGCCCGCCTTGACGAAGCACTCAAGGCCAATGAAAGCATGAATCTGTCTGACTACCTTGCACTGGTAGAGATCGCACAAGCTGACGATCAGAAGATCACGATGAGCCAACTCGCGAAGGCAACACAGATGTCTGCATCACGCTTGTCCCATATCGTCGCACGTTTGGAGAGACGTGGGCTCGTGGCACGAAGCCAAGACTCGACGGACCGCCGCACCAACATCGCCACGCTCACCAAAGACGGCGTCGAGTTCATCGTGCGGTCCACGCCTGGTTACCTTCAGAAGCTGCGCGAGCTCGTATTCGATTCCATTACGCCGGAAGAGGCCGACCAACTCAACCGAATCATGAAGAAGATCGTCGCCAAGGCAGGACCAGACCATTAGGGCACGAGCCTAGCCAAGGTAACAGTTCCATAACGCTTTGGCGTGCATCCCATTCTTTTTGACGCCAGCTTCTCTCTCCACACGTCCCCGCACCTCCCCCGTCTGATCACCTGGCAACTTCTCCCTTACTACCAGGCGGTTTATTCGATAGTCGCAACCCACGCCCACCAAGGCCGAACGCTTATCAGCGCCACCCCCAGAGCCTTTAACACTACTGTTCCGTCCGTTTTGTGGTGTGCGCTGGAGAAATGCCTTTGATACCATCAACTCCCGTTCGGTGGACGTTGCAATAACGCCACCGCTAAGTTTTTATATCGATTTCTACATATTCAATAGGGACAAAGTTTTATGCGTAAATCTATCCGTGTGGCACTCGCGTTCGTAGGGTTGCTCGTCGGAGCTGGCTTCGCATCCGGCCAGGAAGTGATTCAGTACTTCCTCGCGTACGGCTACTGGGGCCTTGTCGGCTCGATTGTTGCTGGCATCATTATCGTCGTCGTTGGCTCGACGCTCTTCCAGTTGGGTTCTTTCTACCTCGCTGACGACCACAGCGCCGTCTTTAAGAACGTATCAAAGCCACTTGTATCGAAATTTATGGACGTCGCCACGATGTTCACCCTTTTTGCGATCGGCTTCGTCATGGTCGCCGGTGCAGGCTCGAACCTTGACCAACAGTTCGGGCTCCCAACTTGGGTGGGCGCGGCCATCATGACCGTCCTGCTTGTCCTTTCGGGGTTCCTGGACGTCGACAAGCTCACGAACGTCATTTCCATCATCACGCCATTTCTTATCGTCGCGGTGATCGTGGCGCTGATGATCACGCTGGTGCACATGCCAGACAACATCAGCCAGATCAACGAGCTCTCCATGCAGAACGCACCTGCTACAGGTGTGGGCAACAACTGGTTGCTCTCTGCAGTCAACTACGCAACGCTTTGCATCATCATGGCTGTTTCGATGATCCTCGTCATTGCGGGCTCGCAGCTCAACCCTCGCGAAGCTGGCATTGGCGGATTGCTTGGCGGGTTCATCTTTGCAACCCTACTGGTCATCCTGAATTTCATCATTTTCATGAACATGGAAGGCGTCTACGGCGCCGACTTCCCACTGCTCATGGTGTTTGACAACATGCACCCAGCGGTCGGCTTCGTCGTCTCGCTGCTGATCTACTTGATGATCTACAACACCGCGGTAGGCATGTTCTACGCCATGGCGCGGCGTCTCGCTCATGGCCGCCAGGAAAAGTTTCGACTCATCTACTTCATCGTGGTGGGCATTGGCTTCGCGCTGTCTTTCATCGGTTTCTCGGCCCTCGTTGGTTGGGTCTACCCTGTCGTTGGCTATCTCGGACTTGTGCTCTCGATCGTCATGCTTATTTCCTGGTTCAAGGACCGCGGACGTATCGCGGCAGAGACCAAACGACGTGAGCGCCTCGCAGAGCTCGCAGAAACCGCGCTGGACCCAGCAGAAAGCGAACTGTCCGCGAAGGAGCGCGAAGAGGTCGAAGATCTGGTCACCGAGTCCCACGTTGGTGACACACACCTGTGGCAATCCGTCCAGGAGGAAGTCGCTGCGGATCTCCACGCTGATCCAGAGAATGAGTTCTCGCTCGACGACGCACCGGCACTCGACCCCGACTCCGAGGAGTACGACGGTGCACCTGGTGACACCGACTCACACGACGACCCAATCGACTGGGAGGCCTACTCAGAGATGTACGAAACTGGCACGTTCCCAGCCGTCACCGACGAGGACGTCAAGAACGCATCGAAGGGCAAATAGATCCGTTTCGTTGCAGTACATGGAGGAGCCCCCGCACCGGTTCGAATCGGCGCGGGGGCTCCTTTATGCGATGTAGCTTAGGACAGCTTCTTCGCGATCAGCTTGTTCACCTGACCAGGATCAGCCTTGCCCTGCGTTGCCTTCATCACGGCACCGACAATCGCGCCGGTTACCTTCTTGTTGCCGGCTCGGTACTTCTCAACGATGTCCGGGTTGGCAGCCAACGCGTCGTCGACAGCCTTTTCGATAGCGCCATCATCACGCACCACCTCGAGGCCACGAGCAGCGACAACCTCATCAACATGGCCCTCGCCAGCAATCACGCCGTCGATAGCCTGGCGACCCAGCTTGGTCGTCAGCTTGCCTTCTTTCACCAACTCGACCACACGAGCAACGTCCTTTGGCGTCACTCCAACTGCGTCAAGGTCCTTGCCGAGCTCGTTTGCCTTGCTCTGAATGTACGACACCCACCAAGCACGCGCCTCGTCAGGAGTCGTACCTTCCTCGACTGTATCCACAACCAGATCCAACGCGCCAGCGTTCACCAAATCGCGGAACTCCTTCTCAGGCAACTGCCACTCTTCCTGGATTCGAGCCCGGCGCACCCACGGAAGCTCCGGAAGCGTCTTGCGGATCTCCTCCACCCACTCAGGCTTCGCAATTACTGGGGGCAGGTCTGGGTCGTTGAAGTAGCGGTACTCAGAGGCCTCTTCTTTTGGACGCCCCTTCGACGTCGAGCCATCCTTCTCCTGGTAGTGGCGGGTCTCCTGCACAATCTCTTCGCCGTTGACGAGCGCCTGTGCCTGACGCATCATCTCGAAGCGGACGGCCTGCTCAACCGACTTCAAGGAGTTGATGTTCTTCGTCTCCGTACGGGTACCGAACTTCTCCTGACCGATCGGGCGCAGCGAAACGTTCGCGTCACAGCGCATCGACCCCTGGTCCATGCGTGCATCAGAGACACCGAGAGCCTTCACAAGCTCGCGGAGCGCGCCAACGTACGCACGAGCGACCTCGGGAGCACGCTCCCCTGCACCGATAATCGGCTTCGTCACGATCTCAATGAGCGGAACACCAGCGCGGTTACAGTCAACCAACGAGGCCGTCGCACCCGTGATGCGCCCCGAGGCAGACCCGAGGTGCGTCAGCTTACCGGTGTCTTCTTCCATATGCGCGCGCTCGATTTCAACGCGGTACTCAGTACCGTCATCGAGCAGGACGTCCAGGTAGCCGTCGTACGCGATCGGCTCGTCGTACTGCGAAATCTGGTAGTTCTTCGGCTGATCCGGGTAAAAGTAGTTCTTACGCGCGAAGCGCGAGCTTTCCGCAATCTTGCAGTTCAGCGCAAGGCCGATCTTGATTGCCCACTCAACGCCCTTTGCATTAACGACGGGCAATGCGCCAGGCAACCCAAGCGACACAGGGTCGACGTTGGTGTTTGGCGCCGCACCGAAGTGGGCTGAAGATGTCGAGAACATCTTGGTCTCGGTTGCTAACTCAACGTGTACCTCCAACCCCATAACCGGGTCGAATTTTTCCAGTACTTCGTCGTAATCCATCAGGTCGTACGCAGTCATAGTGCTCTAGTGTAGTGCTCTCCTAGTTCTCCGTGTCGCTTGGCGCGCCCATAGCACGTTTCCGCTGGTCTACGGAGCGACAGATGAACGCAAATACCGCACCGGAAAGGTTGTGCCACACAGAAAACACTGCCGCTGGAAGTGCCGCGACTGGGTTCATGTACTGTGCGGCAAGCGTGGCGGCTAGGCCGGAGTTCTGCATCCCAACCTCGACAGCCATTGTTCGAGAAGCGGTTTCCGGCTGACGCGTGACCTTTCCAGTCAGGTAGCCCAGCAGGTACCCCAGGATGTTGTGGATTGCTACACACAGCAGCACCAAGAGACCAGCCTCTGCAAGTTTCTCACGGGAGCCCTGCACGACAATCGCCACGATCATCGAGATCGCAATCACAGAGACCCACGGCAGCGCAGGCAAGATGGCGTCAACAAGCTGAGGCAGCACGAGGCGCACGACGAGACCGAGCACGATTGGAACGATGACCATCTTGACGATCGACAGCGCCATTGCTGCTGCACTCACTGGCATGTGCTGGCCTGCCAGCCACAGAGTCAACAGCGGCGTCATGATTGGTGCAAGCAGCGTCGATATCGACGTCATAGTGACCGACAAAGCTACGTCACCACGGGAAAGGTAGCTAACGACGTTGGATGACGTACCACCTGGTGCGCATCCAACCAAGATCACACCTGCCGCGATTTCAGACGGCAGACCGAGCACCACAGTGATAGCTACTGCAATAGCAGGCATGATGACGAACTGCGCAACCACACCGATGAGTACCGGGAGCGGACGCGAAAAAACGAGACGAAAATCAACTGGACGCAAGGTAAGCCCCATGCCGAACATCACAATGCCCAGGAGCCACGTAGTCCAACCAGAAATTGGGGCGACCGCGCCAGGTGCTGCTGCACCAAGCGCGAAGCCAATCAGTACTAGCACTGGGAAGCCCAGCGTTGCGAGGTATGCAGCGCGGTCCTGGGCATTCCCGCTAGATGGTTCTCTTTTCTCATCTACCGAAACAGTCATAGGTCACACTATAGACACACAAAAGGAGCGCCCGCGCCAGTTTCCGCAAAAATCTTTTGCACTGGCGCGGGCGCTCCACCCAAAAATTTCTTATCCAAACATGCTTCGTGCAGTCTTGTACCGGTGTTCCGGAACCGTCTTCAGGTGTGCCACTGCGGACTCGAGCGGCACGAGATCGATATCCTCACCGTGCAGGGCTACACAGGTATCAAAGTTGCCTTCGTGTGCGGCACGGGCTGCGTGCACGCCGTAACGAGTGGCAAGCACTCGGTCATACGCCGTTGGCGTACCACCGCGCTGGATGTGCCCCAGCACCGTAGTTCGGACATCGTAACCGAGGCGGCGCTTAATCTCGTCAGCGATGATCTGCCCCATCCCGTTGAAGGTCTTGTGACCGAACTCGTCTTCCTCACCGAGGCCTGCATCCATCGTGCCCTCTTTCGGGATAGCGCCTTCGGCGACAACGATGATGCCGTACTTCTCTCCCATCTGGAAGCGGCGCTCCATTGCCTTGCAAATATCTGCAATGTCGAATGGGTCCTCAGGGATGACCGTGTAGTGTGCACCACCTGCCATACCGGCATGGAGTGCGATCCAGCCGACGTGGCGGCCCATCACTTCGACAATCAGGATGCGGTTGTGTGATTCTGCAGTCGTATGCAGGCGGTCAATCGCGTCGGTAGCAACCGATACTGCGGTGTCAAAGCCGAACGTGTAGTCAGTCGCGGCGACGTCGTTGTCAATGGTCTTTGGAACGCCGACAACTGGAATGCCATTATCGGACAACCACTTGGCACCCTTGAGGGTACCTTCGCCGCCAATGGCGATCAGGGCGTCGATACCGGCGTCATCCATATTCGCCTTAATAGTGTCGATACCGGCTTTGAACTTGTCGGGGTGCAAACGGCCGGTCCCCAGGATGGTGCCGCCGCGCAGCAAAATCGAATCGATAAACGCATCGTCGTACAGGTCAATCCTGCGGTCTTCCATCAGCCCGACCCAGCCATCGAGGTACCCGACAACTGTCGAGCCATATTCCGCGCTGGCAGTTCGGACGATTCCGCGAATGACGGCGTTCAGCCCTGGGCAGTCGCCGCCGGAGGTAAGAGTGGCAAGTCGCATACACACAACCCTAGCGCTTTCAAGGCAAAAGGGCTTATTCCGCATGCCCAAAAATCTGATTTCCGCTGGTCACAGGCGTCAAATTGATGCTCCCATTCACACACAAATCCACAACATAGACGATTAAGGTGTTATCAAAATGAAAACGACCCCGCGGCAGTAACCTGCGGGGTCGTGGTGGATATGCCAGATAAGAAAGCTAGCGTCCAGCCTCAAACGCCGCACCAACACGGTACAGGCGCTCGTCTTCAAAAGCAGGAGCAATAATCTGCAAGCCAACGGGAAGACCAGTATCGCTTGCCGTCCCCGCCGGGACGCTCATGCCCGGGAGGCCTGCCAGGTTCAACGGCAAGGTGAAGAGGTCAAAGTTGTACATTGCCAACGGATCGTCGACTTTCTCCCCGATCTTGAACGCAGTCTGAGGAACGGCCGGGCCAGCGATGACATCCACCTTCTCAAACGCCCGACGGAAATCCTGCGCGATGAGGGTACGCACACGCTGCGCCTGCAGGTAGTAGGCGTCGTAATAACCAACAGACAACGCATACGTGCCGAGGATGATGCGACGCTTCACCTCCGGGCCGAAGCCGTCACCACGGGACGACGCCATCACATCTTCCGCAGAGTGCTTGCCGTCGTCACCCGTGCGCAGGCCATAGCGCATACCGTCAAAGCGCGCGAGGTTCGACGAAACCTCGGACATCTGGATGATGTAGTACGCGCCCATGACGTCGTCGAAGCTCGGGCAGTCCACTTCGACGATCTCTGCGCCCTGACGTTCGAACTGTGCAAAGGCGGCGTCGATACGCTCAGTGACGCCTGGCTGGGTACCTGGGCGCGAGAACTGCTTCACGCGTCCGATCTTCACGCCAGACAGATCGCCCGAAGCGCCCTGTTCAGCGGCAGCTGCGAGCTCCTGTACCGGAGTGTCAACGCTTGTGGCGTCGAACTCGTCGTGGCCGCCAATAATCTCGTGCAGCAACGCCGTGTCGAGGACGTTGTTCGCACACGGTCCAACCTGATCCAGCGACGACGCACAAGCGATCACACCGTAGCGGGAAACACCGCCGTACGTCGGCTTCACACCGACGGTGCCTGTCAGCGATGCCGGCTGACGAATAGAGCCACCGGTATCAGTGCCAATACCAATTGGTGCCTGGCCAGAGGCAAGTGCAGCAGCGGTACCACCGCCAGATCCACCCGGAACACGCTCGAGGTCATGCGGGTTACGGGTGACCTGATAGGCGGAGTTCTCAGTGGAGGAACCCATCGCAAACTCGTCGAGGTTCGTCTTGCCCAGAATTGGGATACCGGCCTCGCGCAACTTGCGGACTACCGTAGCGTCGTACGGGCTGCGGTATCCCTCAAGCATCTTCGATGCAGCGGTGGTCGGAGCATCCGTCGTCACCAGCAAATCCTTCAGTGCCAGAGGTACACCAGCCAGCTTTGAAGCCGGTGGCTTACCAGCAGCGACCTGGGCATCCACCGCGTCTGCCGCAGCAAGAGCCTCCTCGGCGCCGACATGCAGGAATGCCCCAAGCTCGTTATCAGTCTCCGCAATGCGGTCCAGGAATGCCTGGGTAACCTCGCGCGACGTCAGCTCGCCGGATTGGATCTTCTGTGCAAGCACGTGAGCTGGAAGCGACACAATGCCTTCAGATGGAAGCGTGTACTCAGTCATGCCTACTCACTTTCTCCAAGGATCTGTGGAACTACGAAGCGCTCTTCATCAACTTCAGGGGCCTGGTCAAGGGCCTGCGCCTGCGTCAACGTCTTCTTCTCGACGTCCGGCCTCATGCCAGCGTCAATCGAGTGGGGGTGGCTCATCGGCTCCACCCCATCAGTGTCGACCTGTTGCACCTTCGAAACAGCGTCAACAATGGTGTCGAGCTGCTGGGCGATCTGGTCAAGCTCATCCTCCTGCAACGCAATTCGCGCAAGGCGTGCGATGCGGGAGACCTCATCGCGTGAAATCTCAGCCAATGTGAAGTCCAATCTTTACCGTAGGTTAGCCACTAAAACGTGTTCATTCTACGTTATCCCCAGAACCCGCATCGCACTAGGCAACACCACACCATCGCCCCATCCCTTTTCGCCTCATTTTTACAATTGCATGCATATATTCATGTAATTGGCAGCATGCTGTCCGTATGCAGTGCTATAAAAGAGCCTATGTCTTACCTCGTACGAGTGACCTTGCCCGACCTACCCGGCAGTCTTGGCGAACTCGCGGAAGCCTTCGGCGTAATCGACGCAAATATTCAGTCCGTCGACATCGTCGAGACTGATCCAAGCGGTACCGTCACTGACGACATTGTTGTCAGCTTGCCCACCGGAACGATGGTCGACGCACTCATTACAGCAGCTTCAGCCATCGACGGCGTTGAAGTTGATTCGATCCGCCCGTTCACTGGGCGCGTTGACCGCAGTGGGCACATCCGGATGCTGGCGAAAATCGCCGAGCTTGCAAACAATCCGAAGCAGGCACTCGACGAGTTAACCGTGATGATCCCCCAGGCAATGACCTCTTCCTGGGCCGTGGTGCTGAAGCACACCCCCGAAGGACTCGACCGCCTGTGCGCCTCCCAGGCTGCACCAGAAGATGACCAATCCCACCCAATCATGCCACCGCTCGAGCATGCGCGGGTGCTCGTTCCGGACAACGACGCGTGGACACCAGAGTCGTGGTGGCAACTCGATACCGCGCTTGCCATCACTCCCCTCGGCGCCTCCGAGTACATTCTCGTTGTCGGTCGCATCGGCGGCCCTGATTTCCTTGCATCAGAGGTAGCTCAGATCGGAGACTTGGGAACCATCATCGGTTCGATAATTTCCTAGTCTTCAACTCCTTCTGGCCCCTGTTCGAGCAGGCGGGTGAACTCTTCCTCGTTGAGAATCCTGAGGCCGAGCTCACGCGCCTTTTGCTCTTTTGAACCGGCATTTTCGCCGACGACCACAAAGTCCGTCTTCTTTGACACAGACCCCGATGCCTTACCACCACGCGACACGATCGCCTCTTTCGCGCCATCACGCGTGTATTCCTCGAGCGTGCCCGTCACCACCACGGTGATCCCCTCAAGGGTTTGCGGAGCAACGTCGGCGGCATCAACTTCCATCGTCACGCCAGCAGCTGTCCACTTTTCGACGATCTCGCGGTGCCAGTCAACGCGGAACCACTCTTGGAACGATTCCGCAATGATGGCGCCTACTCCGTCTGTTTGCGCAAGGTCCTCCAGTGGGGCGTCGACAAGCGCTTCCATGTTGCCGTAACGGGAGGCGAGCGCACGAGCTGCGGTCGGACCGACGTGTCGAATCGAAAGCGCGACGAGGACTCTCCAGAAATCGGCATTTTTCGCAGTGTCGAGGTTCTCCAGTAGCTTGCGGCCAGAGGCATTTACCGCACCTTTCTTCGTGGTGTAGACCTGTGACTTCTTGAGGTCTTCCTCTGTGAGATCAAACAGGTCGCCCTCGTCTTGGATCACACCAGTGTCAATCATGTCCTGCGCGCCCTTTTCGCCCAGCGCCTCAATGTCAAAGGCGCCGCGACTGGCGAGGTACTTCAGACGTTGCGCCAGCTGGGCCGGGCATGAACGCGTATTCGGGCAGCGCCAGTCCGCATCCCCTTCCTTCGCAGGCGCCAACGTTGCCCCGCAACTTGGGCACTCCGCGGGGAACACGAACTCCCGCTCCTCTCCAGTGCGAAGATCTGCGACGGGACCCAACACCTCAGGGATAATCTCGCCAGCTTTACGCACTACGACCGTGTCACCAATGAGGACGCCCTTGCGGCGGACCTCGGTCGGATTGTGCAACGTCGCCATGGCGACAGTCGTACCAGACACGAAAACCGGCTCCATTACCGCGTACGGTGTTACTCGGCCAGTTCGCCCAACGGAAACCTCAATATCGAGCAGTTTCGTCGTGACCTCCTCCGGCGGGTACTTGTACGCGATCGCCCACCGTGGCGCCCGCGACGTCGCTCCTAGTTGGCGCTGTTCCTCAACCGCATCGACTTTTACAACGAGCCCATCCATCTCGTGGATCGCGTCGTGGCGGTGCTGTTCCCAATAGCGAACGGCATCCACCACCGCATCAGCAGTTGCTGCGCGCTTTGTGTATTCAGACACTGGCAGCCCCCAGGCTGCCATCTGCTCGTAGGCTTCGTGCTGGGTCTTCGGGGCAAACCCCTCGCGCGCACCGATGCCGTGGCAAATCATCCGCAGTTTGCGCTTTTTCACATCCTCGGGATCCTTTTGACGCAAGCCTCCGGCAGCCGCGTTGCGCGGATTCGCGAACGGTTTCCCGCCCTCTTCGATGCGAGCAGCGTTGAGATCTGGGAAGTCCTCGGGCCGGATAAAAACTTCCCCTCGCACCTCGACTAGCGCCGGGGCATCGCCCTGCAGCTGGTGCGGAATATCTTCAATGACCTTTGCATTGGCCGTAATGTCCTCGCCCACGCGCCCGTCACCACGCGTAGCAGCGCGAACCAGCTCGCCGTTTTCATACACGAGGTCGATCGAAAGCCCGTCGATCTTGAGCTCTGTCAGATACGGGCCCGGCGCCTTTGCCAGCCAGTCTCGTAGCTCTGCCTCCGAGAAAACATTATCTAGGCTCATCATCCGCTCGAGGTGCTCGACATCGTCGAACGCACCGCCGGTCGGCGCACCGACCTGCATCGTCGGTGAGTCCGGAACAGCGAGCTCGGGGTGCTCTTCCTCAAGTCGCACCAAGCGCTGGAAAAGCTCATCAAACTCGGCGTCACTAATAACGGGTTGGCTGTTGTAGTACAGATCCCGATGGTGACGAACTTGGCTGGCAATCTCATCCCAGAGTCGACGCACATCGACGTCATTAGCAGGCAATTCGTTCACATTTTCGTTCATAACGTGCAAGTCTAGCGTCTCTGTCCGACACGGTTAGTAAGGTAATGTGCATGGCTTTCTTCGACGCATCCCGCATGATGTCCTTCGACCTCGAGACGACTTCTGTGAACCCACGCACTGCTCGTATTGTGACGTCCTCCCTTGTCACGATCGACGGTGCGCAGGCGAACGCGCACGAGGCGCTCGCGGACCCAGGGGTTGAGATACCCGCAGAGGCTGCCGCGGTCCACGGCATCACCACGGAGTACGCCCGCGCGCACGGCCGCCCGCACGATGAGGTCTTGCAAGAAACAGTTGACATGATTAAGCGCGGTTGGGAGGACGGCCTCACTCTCATCGTTTTTAACGCGCCGTATGACCTTTCTGTGCTGCGACAGCTCACCGGAGACTTCACTGTAACCGGCCCGGTTTTCGACCCTCTCGTCATCGACCGGGCGAAGGACCGCTACAGGAAGGGGAAACGCAACCTCGGCGCTCTGTGCGAGCTGTACGGAGTGAAGCTCGACAACGCTCACGATGCGACGGCTGATGCGACCGCCGCTGCGCGCCTTGCGTGGAAGCAGGTCCGCTCCACCTACCCTGAACTCGCCCAGATGAGCACGGACGAGTTGATGGAGTTTCAGGCCGTGGAGTACTACAAACTCCAAACAGAGTTGCGGGAGTTCTTCGAGTCGAAGGGGCGTGATGTCTCAAACCTCACGACGTCGTGGCCGATGATCGGGGATGCGAGTTAGCGCAGCCCTTCCGCCATTTCAGCGGCTTCACGGTAGTTCGCAGCGGCCTGTTTCAACGTATCCGCGGGTCGTGCCCACACGTCGAAGCTGCAGGCCTCAGGGTCGGTTTGGAGTTCGTCGAGCACGTTCCACACATCCCTTGGCCGCATGGGTGCAAGCGCGAAGCGGCTGCCGCGATCGAGCAGTTGCGCAAAGCGGTCTTTTTCGGCGGTTGATTGTAGGTCCGCAAGGTCTACGGTCTGCCAAGGGACGTTGATCATCATTGGCGCGTGGAGTAGGTACTTACCAAAGCCTGCGAGGCGCTCCTCCGGTTCTGGGTATGCCGGGATGCGTTCGGCATCAGTCGCACCACGCAGTGAGCCTCTCATCACGGCGTCGAGGCTTGGCTCGTCGATTTGCAGCACTGTCGGAGCTAATCGACGCCCCACATCTTCTCGATGATCGTCAATAGCCTGTGCAAGCGCCTCGGTCACATCCCGCAGCGCACCAGTGTCCGTGATCATGCGGTGTCCATTGCGCATCTCAATTTCTGCTGCAAGTGTCCAAGGACCGACAACCTGGACTTTGATCGCATCGAGCTTGCCGGCCCACAGCGATTCCAGGACATCCAGGTCGCGATCCATCTGGTCACGCACCGCCCGGTGCTGGGTGCCAACGCGCCATCCGCGCGGGCCGCGGTCGATGGGAATGTCGAGCAACGCGGCTGTTCGCCCAATCAGGTCACTCCCGATCCCACGCTCTGGCAGCTGTGGAATGTGTGGCAGCGGTGATTCTGAAAGCACAACGTCCGCGGCAGTGACGAGGTCTGTGCCGGGCAACTCCCCGAGGCCGAACGCCGTCATGGTTGCACGCTCGAAGTCCCACAAATCGTGCCGGACCCCAGCACCACGTCACCGCGCCCGTCCGGGTCAGGCAAGTACAGCACGGCAGCCTGCCCTCGCGCGACTCCCTCCAGGGGCGTCTCCAACTCGAGATGCATGCTGTTGCCCTCAACGCGTGCGTGGCAGGCGACGACCCCGCCGTGCGCACGGATCTGTACATTGGCCGCGAACTCACCTTGCATCGCCGGATGCAGTACTTTCAGGCGGTCTGCGTCGATCTGCCAGACTTTGAGCGCTTCGCGCGGCCCGACAGTAACCGTGCCCGTGGTGGCGTCGACATCGGTGACGTAGCGCGGCTTTCCGTCCTGGGCTGGCACGCGAAGGTTGAGGCCGCGGCGCTGTCCGATGGTGTACTGGAACGCGCCGTCGTGCTCTTTGAGCTCGGTGCCGTCCTGATCGCGCACGATTCCTGGGCGCATACCGATGGACCTACCCAAAAATGCCTGGGTGTTGCCGTCCGGGATAAAGCAAATATCGTAGGAGTCCGGCTTCTGAGCGGTAGCGAACCCGAACGCTGCCGCCTCCTCACGAATCTGAGGTTTTTCCGTATCACCGACTGGGAAGATGCACTTGTCAAGCTCATCACGCGTCAGCACTCCCAACACATAAGACTGGTCTTTCAGCGGGTCCACCGAGCGCCGCAGGTTCCCGTCTTCGTCGATAGTTGCGTAATGGCCGGTAGCGATCGCGTCGAACCCAAGCGCGACAGCGCGCTCAAGCAAGGCAGCAAACTTGATTTTCTCGTTGCATCGCAGGCATGGATTCGGGGTCTCACCATGCTCGTACGACCACACGAAATTATCAATGACCTCGGCTTTAAAGCGATCGGAAAAGTCCCACACATAAAATGGAATCCCGAGTTTGTCGCACACACGTCGAGCGTCCGCAGAATCCTCCAGCGAGCAACACCCGCGTGCCGACTCTCTGGTGGCCTGCGGGTCCTGCGAGAGCGCCAGGTGCACGCCCACAACGTCGTGGCCAGCTTGGACAAGGCGTGCAGCGGCCACTGAGCTGTCCACGCCTCCACTCATCGCCACTAAAACTCGCATGTGGCGGAAGTGTACCCGCGAGCAGGAGGAGAAGAAAAGCGTACGCCGAATCATACCCAGGCATGACGACAGCCCTGCGCAGGTCGATTAGGTTATGGATATGCCTCCCTTTACTGCCCGCCTGCCGATCCGCATGCGTGACGCAAGCATCGCTTTTGTCCTCGGCGTGTGTGCTTCGCTTGGTGTCCTGAGTGCCACGAGATCTGCATGGGCGGTCGTACCTCTCCTGCTGTGGGCTATCGTCGCCCCTTTTTCCCGCTGGCGATGGCCAACTGCAACTGTGCTCACCGCATTCGTCCTATTGGGGATGCGTGCATTCAGCACGAACCTCACGGTAGCGGTGATTGTCGTTGGGGTCTTCACTGCCTACATCATCCGTCGCAATGTTCGCCCAGTTCTTCGCGACTTCGCTGCCATTGCGCTCGTTACAGGAGACCTCGTGGCACTCTCACTCGTATCGCCCGTGCCTCGGAGCATGCCCTTTGAGCAGCAGCTTCCCTACCTCGCGTGGAGCGCCACGTTGCTAGTGGCGGCTGGACTCTTCGGCGAGCTACGCAGGCGGACCGAAGAAGCCGCAACCCGCGAGCTCGAGCAGGCGCTGCGGCAGCAACGGATCGAGCTTCAACAGGCTATGTCTGAGCAACGCGCGTTCCTTGCCCGCGAGATCCACGACGTGGTTACCCATTCGCTCACTGTGATTGTTGCGCAGGCCGATGGCGGACGCTACGGCGGGGACTGCGACAAAGCCCTTCGAGTAATCGGAGAGGTCGGACGGGAATCCCTGGCGCAAATGCGCGAAGTGGTCGCGCTACTTCGTGCGCCCGAGTCGCGGTCGGTGGAACCTTCACCAGTGTCTCTAGATTTCGAAGAGCTGGTTCGTACGAGTCGACTCGGCGGCCTGGATATCACTTACTCGCAAACGGGATCTGCACCAGAGCAGCTACCACTTGCTACGTCCCTTGCGGCCAGACGCGTGGTCCAGGAGGCTCTCACGAATGCGCTCAAACACGGCGACGGCGCTGCTTTGCTTGATGTGACGTGGGAGGAAAAACAAGTGGTAATCCGTGTGAACAATGGATTCGATGGCACTGCAGCAAGCCTTGTCAATGGCCACGGCTTGCGTGGGATGCGGGAGCGCGCCGCTCTTATCGGGGCAACTTTGCAGGCAGGCCCCACCCCCACCAACAGCGGGCGTGCAGAGTGGGTCACGCAAGTGCGAATCCCCTACGTTGAGCAAGGTCTCGCCGGAGTGATACACCCCGACACGCTGGAGCATGCATGAGCACAATTCGCTTAGGGATCGTCGACGACCAGGCACTCTTCCTCCACGGTATCCAGCTCGTCATCGACTCCCAGACAGATTTGGGCGTCGATTGGCTGGCCTCGAACGGCGCTGAGGCACTCGAGCAACAGGCATCCCACCCGGTCGATGTAGTGCTGATGGATGTGCAAATGCCCATCCTCGACGGCATTGCCGCGACGGCCGAGTACGCCAGCCGTTTCCCGCAAACCAAGGTCATTATCCTCACCACGTTCGATGACGAGGATTACGTCGTGGACGCACTGCGGGCCGGCGCCAGTGGGTTCTTGCTCAAGGACACACAACCCGAGGAACTTCTCGACGCCATCCGTACCGTCGCTGCTGGCGATGCCGTCATCTCTCCGCGCGCCACCAAACGCATCATTGCTCGGATCTCTCACAGCACGCGCCAAGCCGCACACGCCGACGAGGAGCTTTCAATTTCTGCGACTGACCGCATGGCGCTTGGCGAGCTCACTGCCCGCGAGCGCGAAGTACTCATCGCAATCGGTCGTGGCTGGTCAAACTCGGAGATCTCTGAGCGCATGTTCATTTCCATGCCAACGGTGAAGACGCATGTCGGGAGGATCTTGTCCAAGACCCAGTCGCGCGACCGCGTGCATGCGGCGCTCTTCGCCTATCGCACGGGCCTTGTCGATCGTTCCGATCTCCTCGATGGCTAAGCACCATCATCCCCCGGTATGACTTGCAAGATCGTACCAAGCTCCGACGCTTTCGGAGCCTCACTTGGCGATAGTGAACACCATGAACTCACCAATCATTACTACGAAGGGCCTGACGAAGGTCTACGGTGCGCACACAGTCGTCGACAAGCTTTCGCTTGAGGTTCCGCAGGGCGCCGTGCACGGGCTCCTGGGGCCGAACGGCTCCGGCAAATCAACCACAATGAAAATGTTGCTCGGCCTGACCACACCAACTGCCGGGGAGATCACCGTGCTGGGGCAGCCGATGACCCGCTCAACACGCGGCGAGGTACTCGCTAGCATCGGCTCACTCATCGAGTCGCCAGCGGCATACCCGCACCTCACCGGTGCGGAGAACATGAAGATTGTGACGCGTCTATTCAAAGCCGATTCTGCAAACGCGCAGCGCGCGGTACGACTTGTTCGCTTGGAAAAGCACATGGACAAACAGGTCAAGAACTATTCGCTCGGCATGAAGCAACGCCTCGGCATCGCAATCGCGCTCGTACGCGACCCTCAATTGCTCATCCTCGATGAACCAACCAACGGCCTCGACCCTGCAGGTATCGAAGAAATCCGCGAGCTTATCATCAGTCTCGCACGCGACGAAGGCCGTACTGTCCTCGTTTCAAGTCACTTGCTCTCCGAAATGGAGAAGATGGCCACCAGCTTCAGCATTATCAACCAAGGCAAGCTCATATTTCAAGGCTCGAAGCAGCAGCTTTTCGACGCCCACCTCCCCGACGTCTACGTCCAAACCCCACAGGCAGCCGTTGCCACCGAAGTTCTACGAGACTTGCAACCACGCATCGTTTCCGGGGGCGTGGCACTACCCGGACTTACCGAGGAGGCCGTTGCTACTGCATGCGCGCAGCTCGTCCATCACGGAGTCCCGATCTACCAGGTTCTGCGAAAGCACCGCAGCCTGGAAGAAATTTTTATTGGGATGACAGGACGCAAGGGGCTTAGCGCATGAGCATCGAATTCTTGAAGCTGCGTCGTACGCACATCTCGCTACTGGGCGGCGTGCTCTCCCTGGGCATCGTACTGTTCGCTTGTATGAGCTTGTTCTCAGACGGCCAAATCGACGCGTTCACCGCTGCCCCGGAGGCAGCATGGTCGGGCCAACTGATTGCGGTTGCGATGTCGCTCGCATTTCTCACCCCACTGCAATTGGCGCTCATTGCCAGTCGCGCCGTCGATAACGAGCATGCAAGTGGCGGGTGGCTGCTCAACGCGGTTGCTGGCGTCCGCAAGGGCTCGCTGCTGCGACGAAAGTTCCGAGTAGTGGCGCCTCTCATCGTCACGCTCAAGCTGATGGAGTTCACGGCGTGCATCGCGCTACCAGTATTGCTGGGTGCGCCGCTGCCTAGCGGAAGCACAGCTGGAGCCTGGGCAGTGTACGGAGTTGCAGCCGTTGTCACTAGCCTAGCGATCACCAGCGCCATGTTCGTGCTCGCAGCGGTCACTGAATCGCAAGTAGGAGTGCTGGCATTTGGCGTGGCGGGAGGCTTCCTCGGCATCACCTCGCTGCTTTCCCCTGTGTGGCTCGCTGAGATGAACCCCTTCGGCTATTTTGCAGTCCTACTCCCATACACCTTCGCTAACGAAGGCGCAGTTCCTACGCAACCAGGTTGGGCTTCGTGGTGTGTCTACGTCGTGTTGCTCGCTACAGGGTTCGTTGCAATAACGCGAATACTCGACAGGAAAGAAATCTAATCATGGACATGATCGTTAACGAGTTTTGTAAACTTCGGCGCACTTACATCACAATCGTTGCCGTCGCCATCCCACTCGTCTCCGTCGTCTTCGGTGCTGGCAACTACGCCGCCAACTCTGAGACTTTGGAATCCGGGTGGACGAGCTATTGGTCCCAGGCGACGCTATTTTACGGCATGCTTTTCATGGTGGCGGGTATTTCGATTCTCGCGTCCTCCACGTGGCGCGTTGAGCACCGTGGCGGCAACTGGAACACGTTGCTTACCTCGTCCAGATCGGCGGCGAGTCTGGTCACCGCAAAACTTGCTGTACTCATCGCGATGACCTCAATTATGCAGTGCGTGTTCATCGTCTTGAGCACTATCGGTGGTTGGGTCGCTGGCCTATCAGGCATGCCGCCGATGGCCCTACTCGCATCGTCCTTACTCGCTGTGGTTCCTGCGATGGCAGTGGCCGCGTGGCAAAGCTTCGCTTCAATGCTGGTCCGCAACTTTGCCATGCCAGTCGCCCTTGGCGTGGTGGCCAGCCTCGTCGCTTTTGGTGCAATTGCTGCCGGCGCCACAGTAGCGCAGTTTCTGCTTCCTCCCGTCGGCGTGGCCACGATGCTGTGGATGGGCGGTAACGCAGTCGCGGGCTCGGGTATCCTCGAGTGGAGTGCGGTGTCCGGCGTCCTCGCAAGCACCCTGCTGCTTACTGCCACAGCGTGGCTTGCGTCCGTCGTGTACCTGCACCATGTCGACGTGAAGGCGTAAGGTACTGTCACTGTGCATGGCAGCAAAAAGTGAATTCCATGAAATCGATACCGGCGTTGCGGAGGTTCTCCACGAACCGGACGGCTCCATGGTGCTCCTCGTCAACGGCGTGCCGAGCTCCCACATCGTCCCCGGCGACCCAGAACGGCTGGACTTCGAATACATGAGGTGGATCGCTGATTTTCTGAACGACCAACAGCTTGTCGACGTCCCCCTTTGGCCCAAACCACGCCTAACCCACCTCGGTGGCGCTGCCTGCACACTGCCCCGCTACTTTGCTTCTAAGTGGAACGGCTCGCGCAACACTGTCGTGGAAATTGACATGTCACTTGCCGAGCTCGCCCGCGAACTTTTCGATATCCCCCGTTCACCCGTCGTTAAAATACGAGTCGGTGACGCCCGCGAAGTCACCGACAGCTTCAAACCCAACACCCGCGACATCATCATTCGCGATGTCTTCTCATCAGCGATCACTCCACGAAACCTGACCACGGTGGAGTTCTTCGAGCAAGCGCGGAAATCACTCAGCCCGTCAGGAATATATGTGGCAAACTGCGGCAGCCACGCGGATCTCAAAGAAGCGAAGGAAGAACTGGCTGGCATGCTCGAAGTGTGGCCACACGTTGCCGCAATCGCGGACCCACCAATGCTGAAAGGCCGCCGCTACGGCAACATCGTCCTCATCGCCGCAAACACACCAATCGAGGCCAGCCCTTCGCTAAACCGTGAACTGCTCAAAGGCGCCGTGCCTGCGCAGTTCAAGCACGAAAAATGGGCCCGTAGCCTTGCTACGAGCCCTCGCTACGACGCGCCTACCGACGTCTAGTGCGCAGCGTTATCCAACAGGATCAGCAGGTCACCAACCTGGTAATCACCAATCATCATGTTACGCAGGTCATCCACGGGCAGTTCGCCCTGAGAAGCCAGGCGCTGGACAAGGCCAGCGATGTTGTTCGCGTCCTTAATATCAAAGCCGAATTTCGCAGCCTCCGACGCAACCTGTGATGCACCCAGGGCACCGGCGGCCAACGCGAGGATCGCGACGACCAGCGCCGTGCTGTTCTGTTCCAGAACCTCAAGCTGATCGGAGTCCGGCACCTGGAACGTCTCAAGGACGCCACCTGCGGAACCGAGATTGCCAGCGGCGAAACCGCCGAACTGTGCACCGGTGCCGTTAAACAAGTTCATATCGACAGTCGCCGGAATACCAGCGACCCGGCCGGAGTCGCTACGCTGCCAGAACGTCAACTTGTCCCAGCCACCGACCGGACGTGGCGGCTGGTTCTGGTATGCGGCAAGCCACAGCGGGTAGCTAGTAAACGCGTTGGTGTTGTTCATCCGCTCGTACCAGAAATAACGGTAGGTATAGAGCATCGGCCGCTTGCCCGATGCACGCTCCAACTCAGTGAGGAAGATCTGCGTCCACGCCGCGAGCTGTGTTGGACCAAGCCCCTCATCGACCTCAAGGTCAAGAACTGGTGGCAGCTGCTGCGCAGGGCCAGCGTTAATGACGTTTGCGAAGTGGCGAGCCTGCGCAATAGGGTCCATCCCCGGTCGCGCATAGTGATATGCACCGACCTTCAAACCTGCATCTGCAGCAGCTTTGACATCTTCTTCGTAAAACGAGTTCTTGTACGTCGTTCCCTCAGTCGCCTTGACGAACGCAAAGTGCTGCCCACCGACTGTTCCAGCCATCTTCCAGTTGATTGGCGCACCACCAGGGCGCTGGTGATCAGCCACATCAACGCCAGAGATCAGACCAGGGATCGATTGAGCATCCGCGTGGGAGCTCAACGATTGAGGTGCAAAAACAGTAAGCGCAAGGGCAAGCGTCGCGGCTACAAAAGCCGCGGTTGCAGAGCGAAGTCTAGGGGCTACATACATACGCGACACTCTAGCGCACACCAGTCACACTATTCACACGCGACACACGCAAACCATGGGGCGCTTCAGCACTATCTGCCTGTGTCTTTACTGGGCACCACATTCCCATCGCGAGGAAGCACGACCTGGGGATTCCCATTGCCAGCCAGAGCAAAACCCGGAATCTGGTGCGCCACCCCACAACCCCTCACGCCACCGAAAAATAGTTCCGATCTTCGGGGAACTATCCTGAACCCCCAACCACAACGAAAAGGGCCCATGCCACCAGGAACACTCCCGGCACCACAGGCCCCACAACCCCTGCCTACAGTCTGGCTAGAAGTGCAGCCCACCAGACATCGCAGCGGCAACACCACCACCAATTAACAGCAGCAGCACCA
>NZ_KV789255.1:0-155737 GCF_001807505.1 Corynebacterium sp. HMSC08D02
TGGTACCCACCGCACTCTTTTTTGTGCACCCACAACAAACAAACGGGGATGTATCTAGAGAGGCTCGCGTCGAGAACCCCGCCGCGTTGAGTTGAGAAGTCAGGAGAGGCGGTATACCTCGTAATCGTTCGGTACACCCGCACCATGGACGTGCTGGAATCCGAGCCTCAATGCTAAACCGATCGATGCCTCATTAGTGGGGTCGATGATAGCGATGACTGGAAGCTGCGGGAAACGTTCCTGTGCATTGGCAATCGCCGCAGATGCAGCCTCCTTTGCGTATCCCTGGCCCTGAGATTCAGGGGCGAATCGGTAATAGAGGTTGAGTACCTGTTCACCGGCTTCCTCACTGTGGCGTACTCCAGTAAACCCGATGGTTGTTCCGTCAATCGTGGACACTACGTAGTAGCCAAGACCCTGTTCATCCCAGTTTTCTTGCCATGTGCGCGCCAACTTCTCTGCCTCTTTGCGGTTTTTCATCGCGAGGTCGGGACGGTGTTGATAGGTGCGGGCGTCGGCGTGGATCCTAAAAATGGCGTCTATATCTTGGTCCGTGGGAGGAGTGAGGATAAGGCGAGGGGTGCGAAGGGGAAAAGCATCGTTCATCTTGGGTCTCCGTTCAAAGTGTTAGGCCTCTCAGGCTACCTGGCCTCAATGGCTGAGGCATGGTGCAAGCAATACGCCCCAGGGGACATAAGCATTCCCTGGGGCGTACGCAGAGGCGAGGATGTCGGCCTAAAAAGCTATGAGCTCATTTCTAGACTTCTTGACTAGATCCTCGTCGCGGATAGCTTGCTTGAGGGCGCGCCACTGATCGTCGGGGATGTAGTCCGTGGCTTGTTTGATAACTTCCTCTGAAGGGGTGCCCCACGCGATTGGCATCGGAGTAATCGTTGCCCAGTGTGCCTTGTCGCGGGATGTGCGCTGGCCTCCCACAGCGACGCACGGAACTGCAGCGCCAACCTTAGGAGTGACGCCGGGGATCCGTTGCACCACAGTTGAGGTGAGCGCCCACTCGGCAGGGGACTGCTGGTCAACGACTGTGTTTACTAACGCGGTGAGGGTAACTGTGGTGCCCTTGTCATCGGTGATGACAGCGGGAGAGAGGGGGTTGGCGTCGTAAATTGCTTGGGTACGTGGAACCGCGCGAGGAATAGCAAGACCGACGATCAGCATGATGGTGCCGAAAAAGATAAGGGAGAGGGATCCGAGTAGGCGCCAGGGGGAGGTCGGGTCGACGAGGAACCAGACTATGACGCCCGCGATGAGGCAGACGACGAACAGAGCGATGCTTGAGGTAACGAGGTTCTTGGTATTTCGAATAAGTTCGTTGTGTTCTTTGGCGTATTCTTCGTCGACGTTGAAGCGGAATGGTTGTTCAGTCATAGGCCACAGTCTATAGGCCGCGTTTGAGGTCTGAGGCATCCATGATGCGATAAGCGTAGCCCTGTTCGGCGAGGAAGCGTTGGCGGTGCATGGCGTACTCGGCGTCCAGGGTGTCTCGTGTGACCACGGTGTAGAACAAGACCTCACTGCTGTCCGGCTTGGGTCGAAGGAGTCGGCCGAGGCGCTGGGCCTCTTCCTGGCGGGAACCGAACGTGCCTGAGACCTGGATTCCCACGGCTGCCTGGGGGAGGTCGATGGAGAAGTTCGCCACCTTCGATACGACGAGGGTGCGGATTTCGCCCTGGCGGAAGCGCTCGAAGGCTTCTTCGCGGGCTTTGGTGCTGGTGCGGCCGTCGATGAGTGGGGCGTCGATCTGCTGCGCGATGTGGCGCAGGTGATCGACGTAAGCTCCGATGATGAGCGTCGGTTCGCCCTCGTGGCGGGCGAGAATGTCCTTGACCGTCGAGAGCTTGGCTGATGCGGTGGCGGCCAGGCGGTAGCGCTCGCGTGCGGAGGCCGTCGCGTAGCTGAGGCGCTCTTCTTCCGTGAGCGTGGTGCGGGCCTCGATGCATTCGGCGGTGGCGATGAAGCCTGCCATTTCGAGTTCTTTCCAGGGGGCGTCGTAACGCTTGGGGCCGATGAGGGAGAAGACGTCGTCCTCGCGGCCGTCCTCGCGGATGAGCGTTGCGGTCAGGCCGAGACGGCGGCGGGACTGGAGGTCGGCCGCCATACGGAAAACGGGGGCAGGGAGGAGGTGGACTTCGTCGTAGATGATGAGGCCCCAGTCGGTGGTGTCGAAAAGCTCGAGGGCGCGGTATTCGCCTTTCGTTTTCCGGGTGACGACCTGGTAGGTCGCGATGGTGACCGGGCGGATCTCCTTCTTTTCGCCGGAGTACTCACCGATTTCTTCCGGGGTGAGCGTGGTGCGGCGCAGCAGCTCATCGCGCCACTGCCGCCCGGCGACAGTGTTGGTAACGAGGATGAGCGTGGTCGTCTCTGCCTGCGCCATCGCGGCGGCGCCAACGATGGTTTTGCCCGCACCGCACGGCAGGACCACCACGCCTGAGCCGCCCTCCCAGAATGCTTGGGCGGCGTACTGTTGATAGTCGCGAAGCTCCCAACCGTCAAAGTCGAGCGCGATTGGGTGGGATTCGCCGTCGACGTATCCGGCGTGGTCCGCCACCGGCCAGCCCGTCTTGATCAGTTCTTGTTTGATGCGCCCGCGCGCGGACGGGTGTACGCCTACCGTGTGCTCGTCGAAGCGCTGGCCAAGAAACAGGATGATGTTCTTGTTGCGCGTAATCTCATCCAGGATTGGGGGCTCTTCCGTGGTGAGGATGAGCCCGCGTTGTGGATCATTGAGTAGGCTGACGCGCCCGTAGCGCGCCATCGTCTCCGCAATGTCGATGAGGAGCGACTGGGGGACGGGGAACCGGGAATAGCGCTCGAGGACATCGATTGCGGTCTCGGCGTCGAAGCCGGTGGCGCGGGCATTCCACAGCGCAAGTGGGGTGATGCGGTAGGTATGGACGTGCTCGGGGGCGCGCTCGAGTTCAGCGAATGGGGAAAGCGCTGCGCGTGCTTTCGCTGCGTCCGGGTGCGCGATTTCAAGCAGTACGGTTTTATCGGACTGCACGATCAGTGGGCCGTCCCCAAACGTCATTGTTGGACCTTTCTTTCTACACCAGCGTCACAGTCGTGACGCGCCGCAGTGGTATGCGGATCACGCGCTGCGTGGCCGTGTCCTGCGCATCAATGACGCCGACACTCACCGTCAACGGGATGACCGTTAGGGTGTGCTGCGCGCCCTGCGAGTCCGCGTACTCAACCTTGACGCGGCGACGGGCGCGGGCTGCTGCACGAAGCATATCAGTCGTTGACGTTTCGCTGACCCCGGAAGGTTGGCTCGTATCCGAGTTGAGGGCGGCAACAATCTTATCGACGTCCCCTTCGCTCAGAGAGGCGGTTCGGGGAAGCGAGGACGGTGTTGCTCGCACCAGTGTTGGTTCCTCCGCAAGCGTGATGGAGGCGCCGTGGTCGTCTTCGGCGGTTGGCTGCAGGCCCGCGGCTTGCAACTCGTGGAGCAAGCGTGGCAGCGGAAGCGGGCTGACGGCGACGGTCGGCGCCAGGATCCGTAGATCGGCGTGCTCGGCCGCCACGGCGAGGAGGGCAGGGTCGGCGCAGCGGATGTAGCTCAGCGCGCTGCCGGCGCGGATTGCGCCGTGGGTGCGGGAGAGATCATCGATAAGGAAGGTGATGGCCTGCGGAACCTCGCCCATGATGTGCTGTTTCAACCATGTGTGCAGTGAGTCGGCGTCGTGCCCACGGTCGAGGGCGCGCTTCAGGGAGGCGTCGCTGATGCGCCACATGCTGGCAAGGCCCGGCGATTCAAGGTCGGCGATATCTTCGACGACGGCGGCGGTCGCCGCATCGAGCGGCCCCGGGGCGAGCAGTGTCATGTCGCCCTGCGCGATGAGCTGCGAGACCTCCGCGGGGACGAGCTGCTTCGTGGCCTCGACGACGTCGCCGTCGTTGAGAAGTGCAAGCAGCGGTGTCGACGGCGAGCTCCCCACGCCGCCAATCGCGCCGACGAATGCGGCTTCGGCGATGGTGGCGTCGATAAGTTGGGGCGAGAAATTCGCTGCCATGAGCGGTACGTGGAACAGTAATCGGGCCTCTTGGTCGGGGCCCGCGTACTCGACGATGCGCCTCCGGGCGTGCCTGACGTCGGGGTTGTGGGTGGGCTCGGAAAGGAGGCGGTGCTCCGGCGTCTTGTCGGTGCGCCAGGGCGAGGCGAGCCAGCCGGCGAGGAGGATAGCCCACTGGTCGGCGAGCGTGGCGTCCAACCAGGAAAGAGCGTCGTGGGTGGCCGCGAGTACGTCGGCCTCGTCGGTGCTTCCACGGCCGAGAAGGCCGGCGGATTCGCCCGTGGTAATGAGGAGCGCAGGATCGAAACCGAGGGCCTGCGTTAACCCCGCATGTGCGCGGACTCCCAGGGAGCCGTCCTTGTTCAGTGCGACCGGGGACTCAAGTAACAGGAGCAGCAGCTGGCGGAGCTTGCGCACCGCGTCGAGGCCCGCGCCAGTCGCGTTGCGGTCGATCGTCGGCTGATCTGGATCGTTGACGGCAGGGGCGTGCTCGGGGAACTCGCGCGGTGGCAGGCCACGGAGGACGTCGCGGACGGGGCGAGGTAGGCGGACCGTTGTGGCGTCGACGCGGATGAGCAGCCCTTTCGCAATGAGTGTTGCAACTGGCGTCGTGGGATCCGCGTCCGCCGCGGCGGCCCTCGTCGTGCCGACGGAACCTGACGCCGCTAGCGTATCCAGCACTGAGCGCTCGCGGGCGCTGAGTCCTTCCAGCAGCCCGTCGAGGTTCGGTGGGGCCTGGTCCCCGAGGCGCCAGCCCGACGGCAGCGCGGAAAGTGCCCCTGGTGCGACCTGTACAGCAGTATCCGGGCCATAGATGAGCGCCATCGCACGGAGACGCTCGGCGGCCCCGGGAACACGCGCTGCTGGGACACTGTTGGTGTCGACGGGAGAGAGCTCGGCGCCGACGTCCCCGAGCGCTTCCAGAAGTCGCAACTCGGCAGCGTTGAGACGGCGTAACGCTCGTGCTGCAGACCCAGCCAGCGACAGCCGCGTCCCCAGCGAACCCCAGGATGGCGGGGTGGGGTAAAAGGCGTCTGGCCTGAGATAAATGAGCTCCCGGAGTTGTTCGGGGCGCATCGTGCGGAGCGCTTCCTGGAACGTAGTCATAGCGTTGGCTAGTGTACGTGCGATTTTTGCCCAGGCGTGAAAGAATAGTACGCATGGCTAAAGACGTAGAGAAGATCGGTCGCGCGAACCCGGCGTGGCCCACCAACACCCCTGGTAATGGTTCGCCTGTCACCGAGCTGTCCTCGCAGCTTACCGGTGCATCTAGCCCGTTTGGGGACGAGCTCGTGCTCCCACTCCCAGCGGAAGAAATCGGGTACGTCCACCCAACGACGCGAATCAACCGCTAAGTGTTCAACCTTTCGGCCAGCCCTGAAAGAGTGGGCTGGCCAGTCCCTATGCCCCTTTCATAAAGCAAAACAAACGTGCCCGCCACAAGCTTTCTGCGGCGGGCACGTTCTATTGAGTGCTTAGCGGTTCAGCAGTGCTGCGCCGATAGCGGCGAGATCGCCCGAGCGAACAGCGTTGATCAGTGCAGCGTTCTGGCTGTAGAACGCATCGTAGTTCGCGCGGTTCGCAGCGTAGGACTGCTGGATGTGCGCCGGAATCGCGAAACCATAGTTGCTCAGGGAGCTGCCGAGCTGACGGTACAGGGCGTCAACTGGGTTCTCTGCCTGGCGCTGGGCTGCGTCCGGGGATGCAACGGCAGCGCGTGCAGGAGCAGGTGCCGGTGAGACAGCCTGTGCGTCGCGATTTGTCGCAGCGGAGTTCAGTCCAAGGCGAGCGGAGCATGCAGGCCATGCGCCCCAACCCTGCTGTGCCAGGGTGCGCTCTGCAACGATGATCTGCTGCTCACGGGATGCCAGGTTCGCGGTTGGAGCGAACTGGCCGCCACCGAATGCCTGCCAGGTGGACGCGGAGAACTGCAGGCCGCCGTGGTAGCCGTTGCCGGTGTTGATTGCCCAGTTGCCGCCGGACTCGCACTGTGCGAGACGGTCCCAGTCGGAGTCAGGCGCTGCCGTGGCCTCTGGGGCCATCAGTCCAGCGAACGCCGCGGTTGCGGCTGCGCCGGCGAGTGCCTTCTTGGTCAGGGAAGTGGTCTGCTTGGAATGGCGTCCCATGAAAATACGATGTCCTCTCTTGTTGTCGCTTGCGAAGTAAGCTGTCGGGTTCGGGCTGAGGTGCCCCGGTTGCAGTAGCAACTTCACCCCAAGGAAGCTCCGGGAGGGGAGTTTCCGAAGGTTGGGTCCTCCGCTTCTGTTCTTTGTGTAATTGTGCGAGGCGAACAGAACTCAGCGTGCCTCGTTTTCTTGCTGCGGGACAGCCTAACGCTTTATAACGATTTAGTCACGCTCCGGGCACTTTTTGGGGTCGGTGTCGCGGATGTGGGGAGGCAGGTAGGGCCGTTTGGCCTGTTCACGAGCAAAATTAGCGCGAATGTGATTTGTGGCACTTTCTTTCGTGTTGGGGCTCGAACGGGCGATACGACTATGATGGATAGCCACTGCTGAGTCTGCATAGAGAACAGAGAAGGAACGAAGACTAATGCCAATTGGAAAGGTGAAGTGGTTCGACGCCGACAAGGGCTTCGGCTTCGCATCCAACCCTGGAGACGACGACGTATTTATTTCTAAGTCGGTGCTCCCGGATGGTGTGGATGAGCTTGTGCCTGGACAGCGCATCGAGTTCGACTTTGCCGCAGGCCGAAAGGGCCCGCAGGCGCTGCGCGTCGCCATCTTGGAGACGCCGAAGCGTCGCCCCGTGCACCGTAGGAAGCCAGAAGAACTCGGAAGCATGCTTGCCGATGTGATGACGCTCATCGAGTCCGACGTGCAACCGGCGTTGACGGCTGGGCGCTACCCTGAGCGCAAAGAGGCTCGACAGGTTGCGGGCATCCTGCGCGCAGTGGCGAAGGAGCTTGACGCCTAAGCGTTATTCAAACGCGACCGACCATGTGGCGACCACCGGGATTTCTTCCCCGTGGTCGTCATTTTTTACGGCCAGCGTCGAGACTTCAGCAACGAGGAGTTTTGCCCCGCCTTCTTTGACGGCAGGAGCGGTCTCTTCGGTGGTCTCGCCAGCCTGGTGGAGGCGCTCCTCGTTGGCGGAGGGGTCGTCGTAAATGAGGAGGAGGCGCCAGCTGCCCGCAGCGATGTCTGGGTCGATGCGGAATTTGAGTTCGTCGGAGCCACCACGTGTGAGTGCCGGTGGCTCACCGCCGTCACATTGTTCATCGAGGGGGCAGAGCGTGTAGGGGGCGATCTCGTGCTCGCCGTCGGATGCAGTGACGTGAATCCGAAGGTCTTCTACGGGAAGACCTGGCTGCGAGCGCTGCCAGGTCATGAACGCGTACACCCCAGCGAGCAGGATAGCGACGGCGAGAACTGTCGCACCGAGTTGGAGTGCAAGGCGAGAGGAAGCACGGCGGGAAGCAGTCATGAGCGAAATTCTACTGGGACGGGACCAGCCGGACGCGGTAGAGGTCAGGCCAACGCTTGCCGGTGAGGTAAAACTCGTCGGTGCCAGGGATATGCGCGATCCCGTTGAGCACATTGTTTATGTCTTCGTCGGCGTTGTTGGGAAGAGACGACGCATCGATCCTGGCCGTGACGTGGCCGGAGGTGGCGTCGATACGCACGATGTCGGTGGTTGTGAAGATGTTTGCGTAGACGTCGTCGCCGACGCACTCCAACTCGTTGAGACCCTCGACGGGTTTGCCTTGGTCGGTGACTTCGAACCGCGCAAGCTCGGCGAGCGTGTCCGGGTCCATGCGGCGCAGCTCGGCGGAACCGTCGGAGAAAATAAGTGCATCATCGGTGGCGCACAGCCCCCACCCTTCGCCGTCGTAGTGGGCGGTATCGACAGTTGCTAGGGACGCTGCATCGCGGCGAAACGCGGTGCCCTCCTGCCACGTCAGCTGCCAAACCGAATCTCCGACGCGGGTCATGCCTTCGCCGAAGAACACGTCCGGCAAGGCAACCTCGCCCAACACGTCGCCTTCTGTCGTGAGCCGATACATGCCGGACGCTCCATATTGGCCGGTACTGACGAGGAGCGTGCCGTCCTCATCGACTTCGAGGCCCTGGGTGAACAGGGCAGGGTCGTAGTCGTAGCGTTGTACGATTTCGGGTTTCAGCTGCTCCACCTCGGTGGCAGCTTCATCGCAACCACTCACGGTGAGCAGCACCAAAGGACACATCAGGATGGACCAAAACCGTCGGGAGTGAACACGCATACGTCCATCATGCAGCATTTCCCCAGAAATGGGCCATAATGGAGAGCGTGTCTCAGAACAAGAACTCTTCACCACTGCTGAGCGACAAAGCAATTGAGGTCGCGCGAGAGGCCATCCTCGAGATCGCGGAAGGCGAGGTCGGCGCGCACATCGGTGTCGCTGGGCTCTCGAGCAACGTGGCCACGCACCGCTTCGAAGCGAGCGTGCCTGGCTACAACGGGTGGGAATGGAACGCGGTCGTCGCGTGTGCCACGGGCTCAACATGGGTGACCGTCAACGAGGTCGCGCTCATGCCGGCTCGCGACGCGCTGCAGGCGCCGGACTGGGTGCCGTACTCCGAGCGTCTTCGCCCCGGCGACCTCGGCCCCGGCGACATCATGGAGCCAGCGCCTGACGACGAGCGCCTGACCACAGACTCCTTTGCAAAGGATGCAGTGACGTTCCCAGGCAGGGAAACTGACCACTACCTCACGCAAGAAGGCCTCAATGCGGCGAAGACGCGGTGGCGGAAGGGCAAGTTTGGCCCTAATTCTGCGTTCGCCGAGCAGGCAACGCTGCACTGCCGGACCTGCGCGTTCTACATTCCAATGGAGCACCCAGTGGGGGAGAACTTCGGAGTGTGCACCAACGAATACTCAGCTGATGGCCGCATCGTCGCTGCATCCTACGGCTGCGGTGCACACGCGGATACCAAGGCGCCGCGCCACGACGGGAAGTAACCCGCTAGAGCAGTGATGCCCGCAGCTGCCGGGTTTCATTGATCTCGCGGTGCGTCGGCAGTAAACCGCGCGAAATCATTCGGGGGCCAGGTTTGGGTGTGCCGTACTCCTGCCATTGCTCGACAAGCCGGGCACCCTGCACAGCATCGACGGCCCACGTCTCCTGGTGCATCAGGTCGAAGAGTGAGAAGCCGTCGTGCGCCTCATGCGTTTCGACGCCCGCCTCCTCCAACACACGCACAACCCCCTCCAGCGCGTATGATCCAGCGGTAGCAGGGTGCCCGGAGAAGACCGCCTGCGTGGCGCTTGGAAATGTGATCAGTGGTTGGAGGAGTGCGGAGATGATGCGGCCGCTGGCGTCGGCAAGCAATCCGTCGTTGGTGCCCAGCGTTGCCGATGCGTGCAACTGCCACCCGAGGTCCGGCCCGTGCCTGTTCGGCTGCGCGCGCTGATCCCGGATTGGCTCCGCGAACATGGTGATCTCCGTGGAGGGCGCAGGCGCCGGGCGAAGCGTCAAGGACACATGGTCTCCCCTGACGTGGACGACTGCTTTGCGAGGGCCCATAACCTGGCTGACCGTAACGCGGAGGCGTTCAAACTCCGAGTGCGGGATGCCGCAGCCGCGAAGCTTCGAAGTGAGCAGATCCGCATCTGCAACCATGCCTTGCGAAATGACAAAGCTGAATACATCCACTTTGGGCTCCAAGTCGAAATTATTAGGAAGTGTGTGCACTAAGGTAAAAGTCTATTGCAGGCTTTTGGCAGATAGATTTCAGCCGATGCATGCAACAACTTTGCTCTCTTTCATAACTTCCTCAACGAACTAAAGGGGATCTTCGCAGTGAGTATTCCAAGCGAATCTTCAACGAAGCAGCCCGCTAGCGGGCTTGATAAATTCTTCCATATCAGTGAGCGAGGCTCGAGCGTCGGCCGCGAAATCCGCGCCGGTATCGTGACCTTCTTTGCGATGGCGTACATCGTGCTCCTGAATCCTTTGATCCTGGGCACGAGCCCCGACCGCGAAGGTGTCGTGCTTGGTATCCCGCAGGTAGCTGCGGTGACGGCCCTTGCCGCCGGTGTGATGTGTATCTTGTTCGGCGTTATTGCTAAATATCCGTTTGGTATTGCTGCGGGCCTTGGCCTGAACACACTCGTTGCAGTGACACTCGTTGGGCAACAGGGCCTGACCTGGCCAGAGGCCATGGGCCTCATCGTGATTGACGGTATTATCATCTGCATTCTTGCGATTTCCGGGTTCCGTACCGCCGTCTTTGAGGCCATCCCGAACTCGATGAAGGTGGCAATGAGTGTCGGCATCGGCATGTTCATCGCGATGATCGGCTTGGTGGACGCCGGGTTCGTGCGCCGCATCCCTGACGAGGCACACACCACTGTCCCGGTGCAGCTGGGCTTCGGTGGTTCGATCGCCTCGTGGCCGACGGCTGTGTTTGTCATCGGCCTGCTCATCTGTGGCTTCATGGTGATCCGGAACATTCCGGGTGGGCTGTTCATCGGCATCGTCGCGACGACGATCATCTCGATGATTGTGGAGTCCTTCGTCGGTGCAGGCTCGTCCGCTGAGAATGACCACGGCTGGTCGCTCGCGGTCCCTGCGCTTCCGGATTCTTTGGGTGGCATCCCGGATCTGTCCCTCGTGGGCAAAATCGACATGGTTGGTGCCTTCGTTGAGGTCGGTGTCGTCGCCGCCAGCCTCCTGGTCTTCACCCTCGTGTTGGCGAACTTCTTCGACGCAATGGGCACCATGACGGCGCTAGGCCGCCAGGCCGGCCTGACCGACGAGAACGACAACCTGCCAGGCATGAAGAAAGCCCTTGTTGTTGAAGGCTTCGGCGCAGTAGTCGGTGGCGCGTTTTCTGGTTCCTCGAACACGGTGTTCGTGGACTCGTCCGCCGGCATTGCTGACGGCGCCCGCACCGGCCTCGCAAACGTGGTCACCGGCATCCTGTTCCTGCTGGCGATGTTCCTCACCCCGCTGTACGAAATCGTCCCAATCGAGGCCGCCGCACCGGTCCTCGTCGTGGTTGGCGCGCTGATGATGATGCAGGTCAGCAACATCGACTGGACCCGTTTCGACGTTGCCTTCCCGGCCTTCTTGACCATCATCATGATGCCGCTGACCTACTCGATTGCCAACGGCATCGGCGTCGGCTTCATCGCGTTTACCGTGATGGCGCTCTTCGCTGGCAAACGCAAGGACATTCACTGGATCATGTGGCTGATTTCTGCGCTGTTCCTGATCTATTTCGCACAAGGACCGTTGATGTCGCTAATCTCGTAAAGCGTGAGCATAGTTATCGACGACCCCTCCGACCCCCGGCTTGACGATATCCGCGACCTGAAGCACTCAGACCGCGAGAAAGGCCTGGTGTTTGCGGAGGGGCCTCTTGTTGCGGGACGCCTTGTGGAGTCCCGCTTTCCTGTCCGCGCGGTGTTCGGCTTCGGTGGCCGCCTCCAATCTTTTTTGGAGCAGTACGGCGAGCGCCTCAAAGCGGAAGGAATACCGGTCTACGAGATCAGCCGCGCAGTGATGGGGGAGGTCGCCGGCTACGACATGCACCGTGGGCTGTTAGTCTCCGCGGATAAACCCGAACCGCTGAGCGTCGAAGACGTCGTGGCAGATGCCCGCACCCTGGTAATTCTTGAGGGAGTAGGGGACCACGAGAACATCGGCTCCATCTTCCGCAACGCCGCCGGCATGGGCGTTGATGGCGTGCTGTTCGGTGCCGCCACCGCCGACCCGCTCTACCGGCGCAGCGTCCGCGTATCGATGGGCCATGTGCTTCGCACCCCGTTTGCGCACTTTGGCGGCACCCCAACCACGTGGCAGCGCGAGCTCGCACAGCTGCAGGAACAGGGCTGGTGGCTGGTGTCACTGACCCCTGCGGACGATGCCGTGTACCTCTCAGAGGCACTTAACGATCACGAGAAGGTGGCATTTCTCGTCGGCGGGGAAGGCCCTGGGCTCACGCAGCACGCAATGCGTGCGACCGATGTGCGCGCGAAAATCCCCATGGCGCCCGGAACGGATTCACTCAACGTGGCCACGGCTGCGGCGATTGCGTTCTACGAGCGCCAGCGCGACCTCATCAGCCGCGGTCTGCGTGGCGGATTTTCTCCGCAATCGTAGCCTTCAGATCGCGGGCGCGGCGACGTAGCCCGCGGCCAACGCGCTTTGCTGCTGCGACGGAGGCGTCGGCAAGCTCGGAAAACTCGTCACGCTCTGCCTCTTCGTCGTGCTGCTCGTAATCGTCGTACGTGTTGGTCTGCTCGGCGAACTTCGCCGCTACCTCGTTGACAGTCTTGGTGCGTGGGGCAGGTGCCTCGACCTTCGGCTCCGGGCGGCCATCCACCGCGTAGCCGATGATGTGCACATCCGGACCGCCCTCGCCGACCTCGATACCCAACCACGCGCGCTCAGCCTCGCGCATCAGCGCTGGCGGCTCGAACGGTAGCGAAATGCCGCCGAGCTGGGGTGCGGTTTCCCCGGCCCAGTACGGGGCCTCGAACGGGTCCGGCAAGCCGACGTCCTCGAAGACGTGGTCGCGGGTGGCAGAGAACGCGCGGCGCAGCGTCTCACCCTGGTAGTGGGCGATCGCCGCGTAATCCGAATCGGTGCCTTCCGCGTAGACGTAGGTGTCAGCGCTAGGCAGTGCGGTGCGTAGCGCCTTGGCGGTTTCGCTGATGCGCTCGGCGTCCGTGACAAAGAAACGGACAACCGCAACTCCCGGGTACCCCGCAATGTAATACTCGTCCACACCAGGAACCGAGGAACGATTCAGCGGGAACTGGCCAATCGGGGTAATAGGCCACGCCGGGTTAACCTGTGCGAGCAGCTTCCGGCCGAACCCACGGTCCGCCTTCGGCTCGCCCTCGAGCACCTCCTCCGGGTGTGCGACGTTGACAAACCAGCAGGTAACCACGGCGTTATAAGACATAGCGGGGCCCTACTTTCGCGGCCGCTTCGTGTTTGTTCGGACCCCCAACAGGACATCTTCCCAGTGCGGAGTTACAGCTTTTCGACGCCTCTTCTGCGGCTGCGGTGCCTCATCCGGGTGCTGCAAGAAGTCACCGGTCGCGATTGCATCCTCGTCCGAAGCAGCGGGGGCATCGGTGGCGTCTTCGCCCTCATCGACGTCTTGATCGATAGCCGTGAGTGAACGAACTGGCTGCACAAAATCCGGGTCTGTGAGGTCTGCAGCGATGGAGTTTCGCGCCTCCGTCGTCGGTGCGGAACCCATCTGACGGTGGAAGGACCACAGGGCCTCGTTTTCGCTCAAGCCTGCCTGCCACCGGACATGCACCACCCAATCATCGCCGGGCTCACGGGTTGCGTCCCAGGTGGCATCGCTAAGCGAATGCCCGCGGGCAGCGAAAGCGGTGGCGAGGATTTCGAACAGCGTCAGCTTCGCTGGGCCGTCCTCGCGCATCGGGTGCGACTGCTTTGCGGCCTCGGCAACCTGCGAGCGCTCCAGGAGCACCGGGTGGGCGTACGGGTCGATCCGGCTTTCAGCTACCCCCATCTCCTCAGCCAATTCGGACGGCTGGGTGCCGGAGCGGATGCGCGCCTGGATCTGGTTCGGGCGCATCGAAAGCGGGGTGGAGTACAGCGGGTCCGGTTCCGGCAGGCTGCGGGGCTTCTCCTCGGAGGCTGTCTCTGTAGCGTCCTCGGAGTGCTCATCACCGTGTGCATTGTCAGCGTCTGCGGATGGTTCCTGCGCGTCCGGTGCAACCTCAAGCTCAGGCTTGGTGGATTCCTCCTCAGCCACGGCCTGCATCTCGGAACGCGCGAGCTGGTAACGGATGCCCTCGTCATCTCGGAGGACGAAAAAAGTCTCCGTGGACTCCTCATCCATGAGGTACAACTCGCGCATGTGGCTCCTTTCCGCTGACAAATACCTCCACCAGCTTAGCCCATTTGTTCTGGACTACTTCTGGCCCACGCCCTGTTCGATTAGATAGTCAATAGACTTGGTCAGGTGCTTGACGTCCTCGGACTTGATTGCAGGGAACAGACCGATGCGCAACTGGTTGCGGCCAAGCTTGCGGTACGGCTCCGTATCCAGGTAACCATTCTGGCGAAGCGCCTTAGCCAGCTCAGCTGCGTCGATGCGCTCGTCGAAATCGATCGTACCGACGACCTTGGAACGGGCAGCAGGGTCCTCGACGAACGGCGTTGCAAACTCGTGGTTGTCAGCCCACTTGTACAGCAAGGAGGACGAAGCCGTCGTGCGAGCAACCATCGCATCCAACCCGCCGAGCTCGTTCATCCAACGAACCTGCTCCGCCAGCATCAACAGAGGGCTGATTGCCGGGGTGTTGTACGTCTGGTTCTTCCGTGAGTTATCGACGGCCGTCTGCAAGTTCAGGAACGCGGGGATGAAGCGGCCAGACGCCTGGATCTTTTCAATGCGCTCCAGGGCGGCTGGGCTCATCACGGCGAACCACATGCCGCCGTCAGAAGCGAAGCACTTCTGCGGCGAGAAGTAGTAGACGTCCGCCTCGTGTACATTGACGGGGAGGCCGCCGGCGCCGGAGGTAGCGTCGATAACTACGAGTGCATCGGTGTCCGGGCGGCGAACAGGGACCATCGCGCCGGTGGAAGTCTCGTTGTGTGCCCACGCAACGACGTCGGCGTCGGCGCCGTCGAGCTCGTGCGGCGAAGGTGCGGTGCCGGGTGCGGAATCCACGATCTGCGGATCAGCCAGCCATGGAGCGGCGGCCGAGGCCTTCGCAAACTTTCCAGAAAACTCGCCGAACGTCAGGTGTGCAGACTTCGTCTCGATGAGGCCGAAGGTAGCGGCGTCCCAAAAGGCGGTCGCACCTCCGAGCGAAAACACGATTTCGTAGCCTTCCGGAAGGCTGAAGAAGTCGTGCAAACTTTGGCGGACCTCACCCACAAGATTCTTCACAGCTGGCTGGCGGTGAGAGGTACCAATGATGTCCGCGCCCTTCGCGATAGCCTCGAGCTGCTCCGGGCGAACCTTTGAAGGGCCGCAGCCAAAACGCCCATCGCTAGGAAGCAGAGCTGGGGGAAGAACCGGAAATGTTTGCATGACAGCCTTTCCTGTAACAGGGGGTAGAGAAACTTGACGACGCCACTCGCGTCTCACTGCATCTTATTACCCAACGACGCGCCCGGGGCGCCTTTCGCCAGCTCTTTTCCGGATACTTGAAAATCGAACAAATGGGGGTGTGGTGGTCAATAGATTTATTGAGTTGTGTCGGGCGAGTCACATTTTTTGCTAGCATTGCGGGAGTAAATTGCAACCTCCTTGCATCCCGCAAGGAATAGGGTTTCCGAAACTTCTGAGAAAGGTTTGCTATGGCTTCTGAAGGTCAAGACAAAGCTGTACTTCACTACCCAGGTGGCGAATTCGAAATGGACATCAAGTCCGCCACCGAGGGCAACGACGGAGTGGTGCTAGGCAACCTCCTCGGGGAGACTGGGCTTGTCACCTTCGATCCGGGCTACGTGTCCACTGGCTCGACCGAGTCGAAGATCACCTACATCGATGGCGCCAACGGCATTCTGCGTTACCGCGGCTACGACATCGCTGAACTGGCGCAGAATGCAACGTTCAACGAGGTGTCGTACCTCCTCATCAATGGCGAGCTTCCAACGACGGATGAGTACAAGAAGTTCAACTCCGAGATTCGTCACCACACGCTTCTCGACGAAGACTTCAAGGCCGCGTTCAACGTCTTCCCGCGCAACGCACACCCAATGGCGGTGCTGGCGTCGTCCGTGAACATTCTTTCTGCTTACTACCAGGACCAGCTGGATCCGCTCGACGAGGAGCAGCTGGACAAGGCAACCGTTCGCCTGATGGCGAAGGTGCCGATGCTGGCGGCGTACGCATACCGTGCATCCCGCGGTAAGCCGTACATGTACCCAGACAACTCGCTGAACGCACGCGAGAACTTCCTCCGCATGATGTTCGGCTACCCAACCGAGCCGTACGAGGTTGACCCGATCCTGGTGAAGGCTCTGGACAAGCTGCTGATTCTGCACGCAGACCACGAGCAGAACTGCTCCACCTCCACGGTCCGCATGATTGCTTCCGCGCAGGCGAACATGTTCGTCTCCATTGCAGGCGGCATCAACGCGCTGGCAGGCCCGCTGCACGGTGGTGCAAACCAGGCTGTGCTCGAGATGCTCGAGGACATTAAGGACAACCACGGCGGCGACGCCACCGACTTCATGAACCGCGTGAAGAACAAGGAAAAGGGCGTCCGCCTGATGGGCTTCGGCCACCGCGTGTACAAGAACTACGACCCACGCGCAGCGATCGTCAAGGAGACCGCACACGAGGTGCTGGAGCACCTCGGTGGCGACGAGCTCCTGGACCTGGCGATGAAGCTTGAGGAGATCGCGCTGAAGGACGACTACTTCATCTCGCGCAAGCTCTACCCGAACGTAGACTTCTACACCGGTCTGATCTACCGCGCGATGGGCTTCCCGACGGACTTCTTCACCGTGCTCTTCGCCATTGGCCGTCTCCCGGGCTGGATCGCACAGTACCGCGAGCAGCTGGCGATGAACTCCAAGATCAACCGTCCACGCCAGATCTACACCGGCTACACGAAGCGCGACTTTGTGCCACGTGACCAGCGATAATCTCTAGCGTTCACCGCCGGGTACGTATCTTCCTTTATACTTTGGGGATATGTACCCGGCGGTTTCGCCATGAATGAACGACGCAAGGAGTATTCACGTATGGAAAAGCCCACGATTGAGGTACCTGAAGCACCTGCCCCAACGGACCTTGTCATCGAGGATCTCGTAGTCGGCGACGGAGCCGAAGCTGTAGCAGGCGGTTATGTGCAGGTGCACTACCTGGGTGTTGACTATGCAACCGGTGAAGAGTTCGACTCTTCGTGGGACCGCGGCGAGGCCGCGGAGTTCCCGTTGGCTGGCCTCATCGCGGGTTGGCAAGAGGGCATCCCGGGGATGAAGGTTGGCGGTCGCCGCAAGCTGACGATTCCGCCGGAGAAGGCGTACGGCCCTGCTGGTGGCGGCCACCCGCTCTCCGGCCTGACGCTGGTGTTCATTATCGACCTGCTTGACGCGCGCTAAGGATTCGATATGCGCATTCCAGTGACAACACTCAACGACGGTTATGATTTTCCGCTGCTAGGTCTGGGCACTTACAAGCTGCAAGGTGAAGACTGCGTCAACATCGTGCGGCGAGCTATTGAGTTGGGCTACCGCCACATCGACACTGCCTCCTTTTACGGCAATGAGGAGCAGGTTGGGCGCGCGGTCGCCGACGCGATTGCGGCCGGTGATGTGACTCGCGAAGAGCTATTCATCACCTCGAAGCTATGGAACGATGACCAGACTCGTGCAGCGGAAGCCTACGAGGAGTCGCTGCAGCGGATGGGGCTCGAGTTTATCGATCTCTTCCTCGTGCACTGGCCGTGGCCGCAGCACGGGACCTTCGTGCAAGCGTACGAATCTTTGGTGCAGCTGCAGGGCATGGGCCGGTTGCAGTCGGTAGGCGTGGCGAACTTCTATGAAGAGGTGCTCGATGAGATCATCGCGCACACCGGCGTCGCGCCAGTGCTCAACCAGGTGGAGCTGCACGCAGGGTTTACTCAGCAGGAGCTGCGCGCCTATCACCAGGAAAAGGGGATTGTCACCGAGGCGTGGGCGCCGCTCGCGCGAGGCGCGAACCTTGACGATCCGGTGTTTACTCGCCTCGCCGAGAAGCACGGCCGGACCCCGGCGCAGATTGCGCTCGCGTACGTGATGAGCCTGGGATGCTCGGTTGTGCCGAAGACGGCGAATCCAGTTCGCCTCGAGGAGAATCTCGGGGCGGTCGAGGTCGAGCTTTCGCAGGAAGATATCGCAGCGCTCGACGCGTTGAGCGGCGAGCGGATGTCGAATGACCCGCGCGAGTTCCCGGGAGACCCTAGCTAGCACAAACGCAAAGACCCCGGTGCGGCGAGCCTTTACGCTCTGTGCACCGGGGTTTTGCCATGTCCTGGTGACGCTACTTTGCGTGATGCTACTTCGGCAGCAGCGCGCGCCAATCAAAGCGTGATGAAAGCTGGGAGCTGCCCAGGTCGCCAAGGGTGAAGCCGGGGCCACGTCGCCCAGGGGTCCACTGGCCCCAATCGGCGCTGTAGACGTTGTTGATGTCCACCGTGACGCCGTCGATCACTCCGGTCCACTTTGCTTTCTGGTGGATGTTTGCGCGCGGGTGCAGTTTGCCGCCGGAGCCCCAGTCGTGCTGCCAGAAGAACGAGCCGATGCCGTCCTCGATGCACCACTGGATCACGTTGATGTTTCCGTATACACCGGTCTGGTAGCCGCCAAGCGTCAGCGCCGCGGAGAACGCCCGGAGGTAGGGGCGGATCTGGTTCAGGTACTGGGAACGCGAGGGGTTGTCGTCGATCGCGATGTAGATCGGGCGGCCGGTTGGGCCGCCGGCGGAGGCGTGGAGGCGCATCGCCTCCGGTGCGTGGCGGGCGGCAGCAGCGGCGCCGCCGAGCCAGTCGGCGGTCTCGGCACGGCCGAACTGGTAGACGGACGCCGTGGCGAGGTCGTTCGCGGCGAAGTCCTGTGTTTCGCCCAGCGTGACGGGCTTGCCCAGCATCCAGTTCGCGCCGGGGCGGCGCTCCGACACGTAGCGGACAGCGCCGAGGTGCCCGGCGGCCTTTACTGCGCGACCGGACGGAACCCCGCCCGCGTAGTCGATCACAGTGCCGAGGACGCGGCCCTGGGCGTGGGCTTGCGCGGTGAAGCCAAGGGTTGCGCTCGCAAGTGCGAGTGCGGTGGTTTGAAGGAAGCGGCGTCGATTAAAAGTAGTCACACCCGTAACTCTAGCAACATTACTGTTGGGGTTGGGGAGCTCGGATTGTCCACGCGGCAATCGCCGTGGTGATCGGCACTGCCAGGACCAACGCGATCGCGCCGATACTCGAGCGCATGATCTCGGTGGCCACCACGTCGGAGGTGAGCACCTGGGTCAGCGGCCGGTCGGCGACCTGGAGCAGCATCGACAGGGGGAGGGCAGCGCCCATGTACGCCAGGACCAGGGTGTAGACCATCGACGCAATGTGGTCGTGGCCGACCTTCATAGCGGAGGCGAACACGGCGCGGGGCCGCGCGTCGGGCGAAGTCTCGTAGAGCTCCTGCACCGTTGAAGCCTGCGCAATGGTGACGTCGGTGAGCACGCCGAGGGCACCGATGATGAATCCGGCGAGCATGATGCCTGGCACTTGCACCTGGGGGAGGTACATGTGGATGAGGAGGTTGTTTTCGTCGGCAAGGCCGCGCAGCTGCGTCGTATCGATGGCGAGGCGCGCGGCGAGCGCCGCGAGCCCCAGCGCGGTCAGGGTGCCAGCCAGGGCTGACGCGGATTTCCAATTCCTGCCGTGCACAACAAAGATGACAGGGAAGAGCACCGCGGCCCCCGTGACCAGCGAAAGTCCGACCGGACTGTAGCCGAGCAGCAGTCCGGGAACCAGGAAGCCGAAGATGACAAGCAACGTATACAGTAGGCCGAAAATCGCGCGCACCCCACGCCATGCCCCAACCACAACGACGACCAGCAGCGTGAGCGCGAGCCACAGCCCAAGCGGTATCGAGCGATCCATGTCAAGGAAGGAGTACGAAGTCTCGGGGTTGCGGTGCACCGAGAGCACCACACGGTCACCGACCGAAAGCTCCGGGGTACCCGGCTGCTGCGCTGTCTCGATCGTGGTGGTGCCTCCGGACTTGAGCTCTACGCGCAGGAAGTCGCACTCAGGGTGGTTCGGCGTTGCGACGCCACCACAGGGAGCCACCGAGTGCTCAATGACGGTTGCCTTGACGGTTTCCGCCGTTGACGTCTGGGTCTGCTCAAACCCGGGCAGGACCTCCGGTTGCTTGCCGCCCGGCCACAGTAGGGCGAGGCCCACTACCGTGGCGATGCCCGCAATCGCGAGGAACGCTACTAGCGCGCCGCGTGCCGTGCGCAGCGGAGATGGCGAGGACTGAGTTGCGTGGCGTGCCAACGGGGCTCCCTTGTGAGATCAATACTGGGACAATCAGACTGATTGTAGAGCTACTGTGCAACTAACGTGCGGTACGCAGCCTCGAAGCGGTCGCGGAGCTCCCTGAAGTACTCGGCGTGTGCATCCACGTTGCGGTGCCCTTGGCCGAACGGCGGGGTCGCTCTCTTTACTTCAGGGGCGATGTCTTCCAGCGCGATGAGCACGGTGCCGCGCAGGGTGGCGCGCTTCATCTCCAGGGGGACGACGTCGCAACCAAGCGCATCGGCGAGCACCGACAGCCACGCCGGGTGGTCGGCCGTGACGCGCCCGGAGGCGACCACGCGCTCGGGGAGTGCGCCTGCCTCCTTGAGCTGCTCGTAGACGCGAAGATACGACATCGCGATGCCTTCAAACACGCCCCGCCACAAATCGGCCGGTGTAGTTGCCGCGGTGATGCCCAAAAGCTGCGCTTGCGCGCTCGCGGCCCAGCCGGTGGAGCGCTCGCCGGTAAAGAACGGCAGCACAAGCGGGGCGCGCCCTGGCCCGGAGGAAAGCACCGCGGCGATCTCATCCGGGGCCACCGGCTGGATGGTTTCCTCGAGCCAGGTGACGGCACGCCCGACATCGTTGAGCGCGCCGCCCAAGATGGCCTTGTCTCGCGCGATGCGGTAGCACCACAGTCCCTCTGGGATGCGAGCTGGCACCTCCGGGAGGATGACGCGCATCGCGCCGGAGGTCGCCGCGGCTACCGCGATAGTGTCGGGGCCGGTCGCGCCGGGGCCGACATTGGACGGCCAGCCGTCTGGGATGCAGTGGAACCACGCAACCCCATTGAGCGCGGGCCACGCGGTGTCATCCGGGTAGTCGGGTTCGTCGGGGAAGCGCAGCGGCTGGATCATGTCGTGCGGGATGTCGATGGCGTCGAGAATCTCGGTGTCGAGCTTCCCCGTGTGCGCATTGGCGACGCCCGACCACGCCGCGGTAGAGACGGCCAGGCCATGGATGCCCGCGAGCTTGTGGTACACGTACTCGCCGATCGTCATGATCGTGGCTGCGCGTGCAAACTCGGGCAGCTGCTCCTTTGCCCAGGCGAGGCGCGCCGGGTGGTAACTCGTGTGGAGGCGCACGCCGGTGCGCTGGTGGTACTCGGCCTCGTCGATTGTGTTGCGGAGCTGCTCGACGTAGTCGCGGGATTGCGAGTCCGCGTAGGTGTACAGCGGGGTCAGGGCGTCGCCGTGGGCGTCGACAAGGAGGAGGCTCGAGGCGAACGAGTCCATGCAGATGGCCTCAATGCGCAGGTCATGCGCTGCGGCGAACGCGACGGTGTCGTCGATAACCTTGCGGACCTCGGCGACGACCTGGTCGGCGTCGATGGTGCTCGCGCCGTCAGCGGTGGTAGTAAACGCGTGCGCAACGCGCTGCTTCGCGCCCTTGACGGGGCGGCCGGTGGCGTCGTAAAGGCGCCGCGGCTCGCGGTCGAGCCGACGTCGATGCCGAGGACGTACGGCCCGCGGGAGTCCTGTACGGGGACCGACATGGTTGGGATTTTGGTAGCGCTCATACCCCGATGGTACGGCAGGGACTAGGCGCTCTGCTTGATCGTGGAGCCCTCAATTTCAATGGCGACCTTCTCACTCACGAGCATGCCGCCCGAGTTGAGCGGAGCCTGGAAATCGATACCGAAATCGGTGCGGTTAATTGACGTGCTGGCCTCGAACCCGATGCGCGTGTTACCGAACGGGTCCCCCTCGACGCCGAAGGTCTCAACCTCGAACGTGACTGGCTTCGTGGTGCCCTTGATGGTCAGATCACCCGTGACGGTGCCGTTGCCGGCATTATCTACGTTGAATGCCGTGGAGGTAAACGTCATTTCCGGGTGCTTCTCCACATCGAAGAAGTCCTCGCCGCGCACGTGTGCGTCGCGGTCCTCGTTTCGGGTATCGACGCTCGCGGTCCGGACCGTGCCCTGTGCCGTGCTTGCTGCCAGATCGTCGGTGAGCGTGATGGTGGCGTCGTGGTCGGTAAACTCGCCGCGGACCTTCGTCACCATCGCGTGGCGGACGGTGAAGCCGATGGAGGAGTGTGCCGGGTCGAGCTTGTATGTACCGGTGAGCTGAGACATGATTCCTACTTTCGTTGACGTGTCATCAATAATGATTGCAGGTGCGAGTGTAGGTGATTATTGGTGGCGTATCAACAATTTAGGGTTGTTGCTGCTCAGCTGTGGTCGGAAGGGACTACCCTGAGCGCCGCCAGGATCTCATTCGTCCGCAACGCCAGCGCCGCATGCGATACACCAGACACCTCGATCACGTCTCCCCACCGTGACGACCACGCTGGAACAATGCGGTCAGCATCCGAAACGATAGAGACGATTTCGGTACCGGAAGGGGCCACTGGCTCCTCCCGGAAATGCTCCAATTCGACGAACGCGTCGCCAACCACTGCCCGAACAAGTCCAGGCGGAAACAGACGCGCAATGCCGTGCGTGCCACGCCACGAGGCTCCGAGGCCCACGATCGTGCCGCAGCGCGCGGCGATTGCGCTCAGCTGAACAGCCCTCAGCCCGATCAGCGCGCCATACGAGTGCCCCACAACATCGACCTGCTGGGCAGCCAGGCTGTCGAGGAACGCCGCAATCTCTTGGGACGAGGCGTCGATACCTGCCGTTGCCCGATGGCCGTAGCCAGGCGCAATCAACCCAATCCCATGTTTTTCCAGTTCGTGTGCAAGGCGGCGGAAGACAAAAGGGGAGGAGCCAGTGCCATGGAGGGCCACAACGATGCGGCCTGTTGTCTGGGAGTTCGCTGTTGAAGGCGATGGAAGTATCCGTGGCACGTAGGAAAGCAACGCCATAGCGTCTTAAACTACTCGCCGTGGATGCAATCCGTTCGTTATCCGTGGTCAGCACAGGCGCGACCTGGGCGATCTACCTCTCCTTAGCTGCTTCCGTGGTTGTCGCGTTGTGGTACGGCCGTCAGCACCGGCGCATTGCACTCGCAATCGCGGCAGCGCTGCTCGCAGCAGCGTACCTGTTGCTCACGGTGTGGCCGAAGCCGTTCCCGGATGCAATTCCGTGGCACATCTACGCCAGCTGTGCAGCTGCCGTGTTCGTGGTGGCGACCATCTTCTTGGCGCCGCGGTGGCGGTGGCGCCTCGCCCCGCTCGCAGTGATTCCTTTGATGCTGGCGTACCTCGCGGTCAACCTTGTTTATGAGCAGTACCCGACCCTCGGGTCCTTCCGCCCGGTCCCGGTCACCGTGTCCATGAATTTGGATCAGTTCCGCGAAACGACGACCGCCCCGACCCTCGACGGCAGGGAAGTGGGCGCCCTAGTGACCCTGCCTGCCCCACCGCTGCGCGATGCAATTGTGTACGTTCCGCCCGCCTACTGGCATGGCGAGCACCTACCAGTCCTCGTGCTGCTCGCAGGAAGCCCCGGCAGCCCAATCCGGTGGTTTGACGAAGGCGGGGCGCAACAGACGCTCGACGACTACCAAGTTGCACACGACGGCGTAGCCCCGATTGTCGTCAGCGCGGACGGTACAGGAACAACCACCGGGAACCCCGGGTGCGTGGATGGCCCGGATCTGCAAATCCAGACCTACCTTGCCCAACAAATCCCGCAGCTGGTCAAAGAGAATTTCCGTGTGAAAGAAGACCAACGCACGTGGGCAATCGGTGGGTTAAGCTACGGCGGCACGTGCGCACTCCAAGTGATTACCAACGATCCCACGGCCTACGGGACGTTCCTCGACTATTCGGGTGAGGCGGAACCGAACCTAGGCGGGCACCAACGGACCGTCGACGTGCTGTTCGGCGGCGACGAGGCCGCGTTCCAATCCGTGAACCCGGAAACGCTCCTTCAGGAAGCAATCGGGACGGCGACCTACAAGGGAATCGCTGGCAGGTTCGCCGCCGGCAAGCGTGACCAAGAGGCTATGGCAGCGCTTCCGCACCAAAACGAGCTCGCGCAGAAAGCCGGGATGAGCACCACATTCCGCTCGCTGCCAGGTGGACACAGCTTCGAAGTGTGGCGAGTGGCGCTACGCCAAGACATTGACTTCGTTGCTCAACGCGGAGGAATTCAATGAAACACTTGATCAGCACCTGTTTGAGGAAAGTTCCAGTCACGCTCGGCCTCTTGAGTATCGCTTGGGCTGCGTATTTAGCCTGCGTATTGTCGGGTGCGGCCCCGCGGGAGGCTTTCGGATTGCGCCTTCCCGTTGATCCCGACCTTTGGCACTGGGCCACCGCAGGGCTGACCGCAGGTAACCTCGTCGGTCTCATCCTGGCCACTGTCGCAGCGCTGCTATTCGCAGTTCCAGCCGAGGTGCGACTTGGCTCTGCTCGCTTCGCGGTTGCGGCGACGGCTTCCGAGTTTGTAGCGCTTCCTTTCGGCTTCATTATCGGTAGTGCCATCGAGCGAGCAGGCTTTAACCTGTGGGGCCCAGACCTTGCCAACGAGACCTTTGTGTCTCCGGTCGCGTGGATCTTCGGGCCCGCCGCATTCGCCACTGCCTTCATGGGCGTGCTGTGGCGACGCCGCCTCCGCCTCGTGTTGCTTGCGATGATGACGACCCTTGTACTCTACGACGGCTCACTCTCAGGCGTCGTTGCACTTGTCGCCATTGTCGCAGGGACCGTCGCTGGCGTCCTTGTCACGGACACAGGTACGCCACGCAGAATGTCGCTGCGGGAAGCACGGGTCCTGGTGGCTGCCCTGTTTCTCAGTGTTGCAATCGGACCAGTTATCACGGCGATCAACCCCGCTGCACAGGGGCCTTTCGCAGGAGTGAGCAAGCTGATGTGGGAGCCGACAGTCGCAGGGCATTTAGTAGCCCAGCGGTGCGCTGACGCCACATCCGTCGCCTGCGCGGAAGCGATGGCGGTAAACAGTCAACATGGCCTCGGTCCCTTGCTGATGAATGCCTTGCCTATCGTTTTGTCAGCCATCCTTGCGCTGGGGCTCGTGCATGGCAGGAAACTGGCATGGTGGGCAGCCGTCCTCGTCAGCGTTGGATCCATTGCGGTGATCTGCTGGCAAACAATCGGTGGGGGAGCAGACGGCTCTACCGCTGTGAACACAATACTGGTAGTTCTCCCGTGGCTGGTCACCATTGCAGTCCTCATTGCCACTCGCCGCCGGTTCACGGTTCCGTCCAACTGGTACCGTGGCGCGGCGATCATAGGAGGGACGTGGTTAGCAACCGCAGCACTGTGGACCTGCGGAGCCTGGGTTGTGCGAGACGGCATCCTCGGAGGAGCGTCGATAAGCGCGCTGCTTGCTGAGCTGCCGAACAGGTACCTCCCACCCGTGGTAGCTGTGCTGGCTCCAACGCATGCGTTCCCCATCAGCTCCGTGGCGTGGATCTTCTACGAATGGGTGGGAATCATATTCTGGATTACCGCGCTGATTGCACTGTTTGAGGTGCTGTCCGCGCCGCCGTCCGAAGCACACGCGCAGGACCACCAGCGAGCCCGGGAGATTCTGGTCCATGGGTCCGGTGACCACCTCGCGTGGATGGGGCTGTGGGAAAGAAACCGCTACTTTTTCTGCGGGACGGACTCCGGCGACGGAGAAGGCGTCGTCGCGTACCGCGTCTCCTACAACGTCGCTGTCACGGTCGGAAGTCCCGTGCACCGAGGCACGATGACAGAAGAAGCCGTTGCCAGTGCGTTTGAAGAGTTCGCCGCACGTCAAGGCTGGAGAGTCGCGTGGTATTCAGTGCCCGGCACCTTTGCTCGCCCCGACTTCCGACGCATCCACGTCGCCGAAGAATCCATGTTGTTGACGGATAACATCGAGTTCAAAGGCAAGAAATTTCAAAACATCCGAACCGCGCGCAACCGCGCAGCAAAAGAGGGAGTGCGCGCCGTGTGGACTAGCTGGGCCGAAAGCCCAGTGGAAATGCGTGAGCGCATCGTCGCGCTCTCAGAACAATGGGTCGCGGATAAAGCACTTCCAGAAATGGGCTTCACCCTGGGAGGGCTCGACGAGCTCCGCGACCCGGACACCAAACTCCTCCTCGCAGTGGGCGACGACGGCAGCCTGCACGCAGTAACAAGCTGGCTGCCCGTCTACGAGGGCGGCGCCCTCGTCGGCTACACCCTTGACTTCATGCGCCGCGACGCGAACGGGTTCCGGCCAGCCATCGAATTCCTTCTCGCGGAAAGCGCCCGGATCGCCGCCGAGCAAGGACTTGGATGGGTCTCCCTCTCCGGAGCGCCGCTGGCTCGAACGGATGCGCCGGAATCACTCGTAGAAATCATCCTGGATAAGGCCGGTGCGACGATCGAGCCACTCTACGGCTTCCGCTCACTCGCTGCCTCGAAGCACAAATTCCACCCAACGCACCAAGGCTGGTACCTGCTATACGAAGACGAAATGTCACTCGCCAATATCTCGCTGGCAGTCATTCACTGTTACCTGCCGGACATGAAGAAGTCGGACATGATGACCGTGGTCAAGGAGTTCCTGGGCCGGCCAAATCTTGCGCAAAGAGGGCAGATAAGTTAGTGCATTCGCGTTCTTTGCAGAAATGCGAAACCCCCGCAGCCTATTTGCGCAGGCCGCGGGGGTGTTTTGCGCCCCAGAGAGGATTCGAACCTCCGACACCGGCTTTAGGAGAGCCGTGCTCTATCCCCTGAGCTACTGGGGCAACTCGACTAACAGTACCGCAGGACAGAAGTGATGCCAAAGTCGCGGGCGCCCGCGACGGCATCGCTATTTGCCCGGGTGTTAGGCCTCTTCGCCCGTCAGTTCGCGCAGCTTCGCGCGAACAGCGGACGCGGCAGGGTTGGTCGCGTGCGTGCCGTCAGAATAGAGGACGGTGGGGACGACGCGGTTGCCGTCGTTGACGGACTCGACCCATGCGGCGGCGTCCTCGGCGCCTTCGGCTTCGACGTCAACGACGTCGTAAGGGGTTTCGGTACGGTCGAGGCGCTCGCGAAGCTTCTTGCAGAACGGGCACCAATCGGTTGCGAAGATGGTGACGTGGGAAGAGGTTTCGGGAGTGGTCATGATTTTGGGCCTAACCTTTCGAGGCGTTGGTACTTGAAACGGGTGCCATTGGCGGAGGTTTGCCACGGTCCATCAGAAACGATAGCGAAGTCATCGGTGACGCGGGGCGCGCGGACGGCGGACGCTCCGAGCTTGTCTGCGACGTGGACATCGACGATCGTGCGTTCAATGACGTCTACTTCGTCGATGGTTGCTTCGTAAATCTGGCCACCGCCGATGATCCAGGCGGACGTCTTCAAATCTGGGATGTCGCGGGACACGAAGGCGCCGTCGGACCACTCGCCGGGCTCGCGCGAGGACAACACATGGTTTGTTCTGCCCGGCAGCGGCTTGATGGGGAGGTGGTCCCAAGTCTTGCGCCCCATGATGATCGGGTGGCCCAGCGTGATCTCCTTGAAGTGGCGCAGGTCCTCAGGCAGGTGCCAGGGCATGCCCACGCCGTCGCCGATGATGCCGTCGATGCTTTCGGCCCAGATCGCGCCCAGCATTAGACGGACACCTGCGCTTTGATCGTCGGGTGCGGGTCGTAGCCGACGACTTCGATGTCGGAGAAGTCGTAGTCAAACAGCGACTCTGCCTTCCGCAGCTTGAGCTGCGGGTAGGGGCGAGGCTCGCGGGAGAGCTGCTCGCGCACCTGGTCGAAGTGATTGTTGTAAATGTGGCAGTCGCCGCCGGTCCAGATGAGTTCGCCGACCTCGAGACCTGCCTGCTGTGCAAACATGTGCGCGAGCAGCGCGTAGGAGGCGATGTTAAACGGCACACCCAAGAACATGTCGGCGGAGCGCTGGTACACCTGCAGGCTCAGCTTGCCGTCAGCTACATACAGCTGGAACAGCAGGTGACACGGCAGCAGCGCCATGTGCTCGAGCTCGGAGACGTTCCACGCGGACACCAGGTTGCGGCGCGAATTGGGGTCGTCCTTCAAAAGCTCGAGCGCCCGTGAAATCTGGTCGACGTGCTGCCCATCGGGGGTGGGCCAGGAACGCCACTGCACGCCGTAGACCGGGCCGAGCTCGCCATTTTCGTCGGCCCACTCGTTCCAGATGCGCACGCCGTGTTCCTGCAGCCAGGTCACGTTGGAGTCGCCGCGGAGGAACCACAGCAGCTCGCCCACGACGCCCTTGAAGTACACCTTCTTGGTGGTCAGCAGGGGGAAGGACTCGGAAAGGTCGTAGCGCAGCTGGCGGCCGAAGACGCTTCGCGTGCCGGTGCCGGTGCGGTCGCCCTTATCGGTGCCGTTTTCCAGGACGTCGCGCAGGAGGTCTTCGTACGGAGTCACCAGGCTCACTTCGCGACGACCCCTTCGAAGGAGCCGTGCTCGTCGTAGTACTTCGCGCAGGCTTCCAGGATGTCGTCGGCAAGCTCCGGACGGCAGATGAGCAGGTCCGGGATGTAGGTGTCCTTGTTGTTGTACTTCAGCGGCGAGCCGTCGAGGCGCGAGCAGTGCAGGCCCGCAGCCATGGACACACCAACTGGTGCTGCCTGGTCCCACTCGTACTGGCCGCCGGCGTGTACGTAGGCGTCGAAGTCACCGAGCAGGACGTGCATTGCCTTCGCGCCTGCGGAGCCGACCGGGCTGGTCTCGAAGCCGAGGGCGTCAGCAACGAACGGGGCGATCGCCGGCGGGCGGTTGCGCGACATAGCGATCTTCTTTGCGAACGGCCCCGAGACGTGGCGCACGTCGGAAGACTTGAAGACGACGCCAAGGTCCGGCAGACCTACCGCCGCGTGGGTCGGGACGCCGTCCTCAACGAGCGCGATGTGCACGGCCCAGTCCTGGCGGCCGGTTGCGAACTCCTTGGTGCCGTCGAGGGGGTCAACGATCCAGACGCGGTTGTTGCTAAGGCGGGAGTGGTCGTCGGCTGCCTCTTCGGACAGAAATGCATCGCCCGGGCGGTGCTGCTCAAGCACGCGCGCGATCCAGTTCTGTGCCAGGTCGTCGCCGGCTTCTCCAAGTTCACGTCCGCGGAGAAGGCCAACACCGCGAATACCCTTGAGGATCTCGCCGGTGCCTTGCGCGATTAAGTTTGTCAGCCGAGAGTCTGAATACTGAGCAGTCATGGCTTCGACTTTAGCGCGAAACCAGCCAAAGGAACCATTTCTTTTCGCCTGCCTGCACTATCTGTATTCTGGCGGGCATGGCCAAAGGAATCCTCGAACGCTTCAAACCGCAGGTCGCGACCTGGTTTGAAGAAGTATTCGAGGCGCCAACGCCAGTGCAGGAGCAGGCGTGGGCCACGATTTCCGACGGCGGCAACGCCCTGGTGGTAGCGCCTACCGGTTCCGGTAAGACGTTGGCGGCCTTTTTGTGGTCGTTGAATTCGCTCGTGGAGCGCGACGGGCAGCAGGCCCTGCCAATCGATGGGGCGAACGCCAGTAGCCACGGAGGCGTGCGCACCTTATATATCTCGCCACTGAAGGCCCTTGGTGTGGACGTCGAAAATAATTTGCGGGCCCCGCTCGGCGGGATTGGGCGCGTGGCGCAGCGCATGGGGCTGGACATGCCGGATGTTTCGGTGGCGGTGCGCTCGGGTGATACCTCGCAAGCGGAGCGGTCTCGCCAGGTGCGCAAGCCGCCGGACATCCTGATTACCACGCCTGAGTCGTTGTATTTGATGCTGACGTCGAAGGCCGCGGGCATCCTGCGGACCGTGGACACCGTGATCGTGGACGAGATTCACGCGCTCGCGGGCACGAAGCGCGGCGTGCACCTGGCGCTGTCGCTGGAGCGGCTCGGCCGCCTCGCGGGGGACTTTCAGCGCATCGGGTTGTCTGCGACGGTGCGCCCGCTGGAGGCCGTGGCGGACTTCCTCGGGCCTCGTACGACGATCATCCAGCCGCCGGGGGAGAAGCGCTGGGACCTCGCGGTGCGGGTGCCAGTTGCTGATATGAGTGACCTGCCGGTGCCGGAGGAGGCGTCGACAATTGGGGACGCCATCGTCGACGACGCGCTGGACCTCGAAGGGGAGACCGCGGCGCTGATGCCGCCGGCGCCGAAGTCGATTTGGCCGCACATCGCGGAATCGGTGTACCGGGAGGTCATGGCGCACCGCTCGACGATCGTCTTCGTGAACTCGCGGCGCACGGCGGAGCGGCTCACCAGTCAGCTCAACGAGCTGTGGGCCAAGGAGCACGACCCCGAGGCGCTCAGCCCCGCTACTCGACGCCCCCCTGCACAGCTGGGCAAAGGGGTCGACCTCGCGGGGGAGGCGGCGCCCGTGATCGCGCGGGCGCACCACGGTAGCGTGTCCAAAGACGAGCGGGCCACGACGGAAACCATGCTGAAAGAGGGCACGCTCAAAGCGGTCGTGTCGACGTCCTCGCTGGAACTCGGCATCGATATGGGTGCGGTGGAGCTGGTGATCCAGGTGGAGTCGCCGCCGTCGGTCGCCTCCGGGCTGCAGCGTGTCGGGCGCGCCGGGCACACGGTGGGCGCGATCTCGCACGGCTCGTTCTATCCGAAGCACCGCTCCGACCTGGTGCAAACGGCCGTGACCGTGCCACGGATGCGCGACGGGCTCATCGAGGAGCTGCGCACGCCACGCTCCCCGCTGGACGTGCTCGCCCAACAGACGGTGGCCGCGGTAGCAGTTGAGGACCTCGAGCTTGATGACTGGTACGAGACCGTCACCCGCGCCTGGCCCTACCGCAACCTCGACCGGGATGTATTCAACGCCGTCATCGACCTGGTCACCGGCGTGTACCCCTCGACGGACTTCGCGGAACTGAAACCGCGCGCCTGGCTCGACGGCACCGTGCTCAAGGCGTTGCAGGGCGCGCAGCGCGTCGCGGTCACCAACGCCGGCACCATCCCGGACCGTGGCATGTTCGGCGTGTTCCTCGTCGGCTCCGAGGCCGAAGGCGGGGCGCCGCGCCGCGTCGGTGAGCTCGACGAGGAAATGGTTTACGAGTCCCGCGTCGGCGACGTGTTCACGCTCGGGGCGACGAGCTGGCGCATCGAAAACATCACGCGCGACCAAGTGCAGGTCTCGCCTGCGCCGGGGCATACTGGCAGGCTGCCGTTTTGGTCGGGAGAGGGCGTTGGGCGCCCGTACGAACTCGGCAAGGCGCTCGGCGCGTTCAGGAGGGAGGTGCGCGGCGGAGCGGGCGTCGATAATTCGCTCGATGCGTACGCGCGCGACAATCTGCGGGCCTACCTCGAGGAGCAAGAGGAAGCCACCGGCGTGCTGCCGGACGAGACGACGCTGGTGCTCGAGCGCTTCACCGACGAGCTTGGGGACTGGCGCGTGGTGCTGCACACGCCATTCGGCAAGGGTGTGAACGCCGCGTGGGCGCTGGCTGCCGGGTGGCGGATCGCGCAGGAGACCGGGATGGACGCCCAGGCCGTGGCTGGCGACGACGGCATCGTCCTGCGCCTGCCCCAAGGCGACCACGAGCCCTCCGGGGCCCTGTTCCAATTCGACGCCGACGAGATCACCGACATCGTCACCGAGCAGGTGGGAAACTCCGCCCTGTTCGCTTCCCGGTTCCGCGAGTGCGCCGCCCGCGCCCTCTTGCTGCCGCGCCGCAACCCCGGCAAGCGCGCGCCCCTGTGGCAGCAGCGCCAGCGCGCCGAGCAGTTGTTGGATGTGGCCCGGAATTACCCATCGTTTCCGATCATCCTGGAAACGGTGCGCGAGTGCCTCCAGGACGTCTACGACCTGCCCGCGCTGCAAGAAGTGATCCGTGACCTGCAGACGCGCCGGGTTCGCATCGCTGAGGTGACCACGCAGCAGCCGAGCCCGTTCGCCTCCTCGCTGCTGTTCAACTACACCGGCGCGTTCATGTACGAAGGCGATACCCCGCTCGCGGAGAAGCGGGCGGCGGCGCTCGCGCTGGACCCGTCGCTGCTGGCCAAACTGTTGGGCACCGTGGAGCTGCGCGAGCTGTTGGACCCAGAGGTGATCGCCGAGGTCGACGCGTCGCTGCGCCGGGTCGGCCGCGCCGAGACACCGGAGCAGTTCGCCGACACCCTGCGCCTGACCGGCCCGGTGCCTGTGGACGAGCTCGCGGTGTACACCTCGGTGCCGCTCGCGGGGGTGGAGGCGTCGCTCGGGCCACGCGTGATGCGGGTGCGCATCGGCGGCAGGGAACACGTTGCGCAGGCGCTCGACGCCCCACTGCTGCGCGATGGCCTTGGCGTGCCGGTCCCTCCCGGGGTGGCAGCGCAGGTGGCCACCATCCCCGATGCGCTCTCCCAGCTCGTGCGTCGCTGGGTGCGCACCCGCGGCCCCTTCACGCTGCGCGCGCTTGCCGATGCCTTCGGGCTCGCGCTCGGCGCTGCCTACGCGGTGCTCCAACCGCTTGTCGACGCCAACTCCGTCATCGAGGGGCGCTTCCGCCAAGGCGTCGACGACCAGGAGTACGTCGCGCACGAGGTCCTGCGCGTGATCCGTTCCCGCTCCTTGGCGGTCGCGCGGGCGCAGGCCCGGCCGGTATCGGCGTCGGCGTACGGGCGTTTCCTGCCAGCGTGGAGTAACGTCGCCGCGGCGGGAACGGTGCCTCCCTTACGCGGCGCCGACGGGGTGTACTCCGTCATCGAGCAGCTCGCGGGCGTGCGGCTGCCGGCCTCTGCGTGGGAGTCCCACATCTTGCCGTCGCGGGTCGGGGACTACTCGCCGATCATGTTGGATGAGCTGACTGCCTCTGGCGAGGTTATCATTGTGGGCGCTGGGTCGGCGGGGGCGAACGATCCGTGGATCATGCTGCTGCCGAGCGACTACGCCGCGCAGCTCATGCCACAAGTCGACCCGCCGTTGCTCTCGCTCACGCAGCAGCACATCATGGACACGCTCGCAGCCGGTGGCGGCTACCTGTTCAGCGACCTGCTCACGCCAGTGACGACTTCTGAGGAGCTACGCGAATCCATGTGGGACCTTGTCGAGGCCGGCCACGTTTCACCGGATTCCTTCGCGCCGCTGCGCGCACGCCTTGCCGGTGGTAAGGCCGCGCACCGCGCGAAGCGGCGACCGTCCCGCTCCCGCATCCGCTCCGGCAGGACCTCGTTTACGCAAACCGCCCCGCCAGACATGGTGGGACGCTGGGCCGCCACCCCGCAGCCCGACACCGACCCGACCCGGCGCTCGCTCGCGCTTGGGGAGGCATGGCTGGATCGCTACGGGGTGGTGACCAAGGGCGCCGTCGTCGCAGAGAATGTCATCTGCGGCTTCGCGTTGGCGTACAAGGTGCTCTCCGGGTTCGAGGACTCCGGCAAGGCGCTGCGCGGCTACCTCATCGAGGGGCTTGGCGCAGCGCAGTTCTCCACCCCTGCGACGATTGATCGGCTGCGTGGCCAGCAGGACAGCGACGACGTCGCCGGTTGGCCATCGGGTGCGCGTGAGCCAAAGGTGTACGTGCTCGCCGCCACCGACCCGGCCAACCCCTACGGGGCCGCGCTGCCGTGGCCCGTGACCGGCCCGACCAGATCGGCAGGCGCGATGGTGGTGCTCGTGGACGGGCTGTTGGCGGCCCACATCACCCGTGGCGGCAAGAAGCTCACCACCTTCTTCGAGACCTTCCCGGAAGGCATCGAAGATCCGCTACCACTTGTCATCGACGCACTATCGGATGCCGTCGCCGCCGGGAGGATGCGCCAGCTCAACGTCGAAACCGTCAACGGCGAGCCCGCGTTCCGGCTCCGCGATCTTGGCGTGGCGGTGACGCACAAGGGCGTAAGAATCGGAGGCAAGCAGGCCGCGCCTCCGAAGCGGCGCGGACGCAGCATGACGGAGGCCCTAGGGGATCTGGACGGGCTCTCCTTCGACGATTAGTGTTTCGGCTGGGTTTAGGGTCGCAGTATCACGCGAGGCACCGGCCGGTGAGTAGTCCCCGGTGGCCCTGCCCGCATCGCCCGTCTCTTCCGGATGCGGTTAACTGCCGAGTGCATGGCGGGGTCCGAGGTGTTGGTCTGGCGGGTGCCGTCGGCCTTGACCAGCACCGCGGTGCCGGTGTTGGGGTCGTAATCCATGTAGCCCTTGTTGAAGGAGCCGTCCCGGTGGTCGTTGTTGCACCGGTGGTGGGTGGGGCACAGGCCGGTGAGGTTGGTGATGTCGGTTCCGCCGTGGCGCAGCCAGGAAATGATGTGGTGGGCTTCGCACTCGCTCATTGCGGTGGTGCAGCCGGCCCAGGAGCACACGCCCTGGATAGCAAACATGGCGATGCGTTGCCCAACAGAGGCGAGCCGCTTGGACCTGCCCAGATGCAGCGGCACGCCGGTGATTCCGTCGACGGTGAGCAGGAAGTCAGACGTGCCATCCATGCCGAGGCGCACGAGTTCGAAGGCGTCCAGCTCCACGCCGACGTTGGTTTGGAACAGTGTGGTGGCGTCGGCGTCGGCGAGGTCGTCGAGAGTCACTGAGACCACCACGGAGGCGGCGCCACCGTTGGTGGTCTGCTCGCCGTGCTCGTATTGGCGCATGATGGCCATGAACTGGTCGTAGCGGCGCTGGCCACGGGTGCGAGGATCGCGGTCCTGCTGGCGATCGGGCGGGATATTGGAGTTTGGCGCAAGCCCCTTGTCAGTCAGCGCCTTGTAGAGCGCGTAATCGCCTGCTGTCATGTCCAGGCGCACGTAATAGGTGCCATCGGAGTTTTCCCTGCCCAGGGTGGCCTCGCGCTTCTCAAAGCCCGCGTTGGGGTTCTTCTTCGCGTGTGGCCGGTTCGCCTTATCCACGAGGCGCTTGACCGTGAGGCGAAGGTCCTGCTCGTCTCGGGTCTTCGCTTCCTCCATGGCGTGGGCGTAAATGCTCATGTGCTCGCCCTCGGCGGCCTTGAGCAGCCTGTCGGTCTCGCGCCGGATGATGTCTTGCTTGGCCGCCGGAACCGCGTCGGCGTGGCGGCGAGCTTGGACCTGGTCTTTACGACGCCGCTCCGCCTCCTCCACATCGAGCAGGCCGCCACGGTCCGGCTCCGTCACCGGAGCGAACATCGCCTTGGCGCGCGCGAGCCGGTTGTAGGCCTCGCCCCTGGAGATGCCTAGCTTCTCCATGAGGTAGGCGTCGGGATAGTTGGCGCCGACGAGTTTTCCGGCGTCGGCGATAGCGCAGACCTGCGCGAAGGCGGCGTCGATGTAGGCCTTCTTGTCAATCGCGTGTTCGAGGCGTACGATGTCTTCGGCGATGGCGGAAAGGCGGAGGGAGGAGGGGTCGTCGAAAAGCGTGCGCAGCTGATCCAGGCCGTTAATGACCTGGTCAACGAGCTTGGTCACGTCGTTCATGTCCCCTCCTTCAAGTAGCTAAGGGCGAATATACAGACGTGTCAGACATGAAAAAATGAGATTCGAACAAAGATTCTAAATCAGTTGCTTGACCAGGTGTGCTGCCGCGGCCAGGCCGATGCGCGGGTTCGCCACGCGCACGTCTTTCACGGCGCGAACAAACTCGGCTTCGGGGTCGGTGCCGGTCTCTGCCAGCACACCCCGCGCCCACTCGGTGGCGGCATCCATGTCGGGGAAGAACCCGACGAGCGACTCCTCCGGCGTGGGGCCGTAGTTGAAAAGGTTTTGTAAGAAGCGGAACATGGATACCACTATGCCTGAAGGGGATTCCGTCTATCAGCTGTCAAAGCGCCTGCAGTGGATGCAACACCGTGAGGTCACTGCCACGAGCATCCGCGTGCCGCGTTTCGCCACCGTCGATTTCACCGGCATGATCTGCGAGCGCGTCTGGCCCTACGGCAAGCACCTCTTCATGGAGTTTTCCCGCGAAGGCCACGAATCACAAGTGCTACACACGCACCTAAAAATGGAAGGCACATGGGCGATCCATCGTGCGGGCACCCGCTGGCGCAAGCCCGGCCACACCGCCCGGGTGGTGCTGCGCCTCGCGGACGCGCCGAAGCCTGATATCGAGCTCGTCGGGCATTCGCTGGGCCTCGTCGATGTGTTCCCCGCGCGCGAGTACCCGCAGCGGATGGGCTACCTGGGCCCGGACATGCTGGCACGCGACTTCGACCAGGAAGAGGTCGTGCGTAGGATCAGCGAGCACCCGCACCTCGAGATGGGGCGCGCGCTGCTCAATCAGCGTTTCGTCGCGGGCATCGGCAATGAGTACCGCGCAGAAATTCACTTCATCGCTGGTACGCACCCGTCGCGCACGGTGGATGAAGTGGACGTCGAAAAGCATGTGGCGATCGCGCGGCGCCTCATGTGGGCAAACAAAGACTCCCCGGTGCGAGTGACCACAGGGATCAAACGCGCCGGGGAGACCAGCTACGTATTTGGAAGGAACAACAAGCCGTGTCGGCGGTGCGGCACGCTCATCGAGAAGGGGTTTCTCGGGGGAGCGGGAGACTTAGAGCGAGTTATTTGGTGGTGCCCTCAGTGCCAGCCGCCTTCTCCTTCATGGAGCGGCGAATGAAGTACGCCAGGAAGCCGAGCATGATCAGGATCAGCAGGACGTAGACCACGGTCGAGTACGTATCCACGTAATGGGAGACCGTCTCCCAGCTTTCGCCGAGGTACATGCCGAGCGTGATCAGGATTGCGTTCCAGATTGCGGAGCCGAGCCCGGTCCACAGGGCGAACATCGCGAGGTTCATGCGGTCCAGGCCTGCAGGAATCGAGATGAGGGAGCGCACCCCCGGAATCAGGCGGCCGAAGAAGACTGAGGATCGGCCGTGCTTATCAAACCACTCGAGGGACTTATCGACGTCTGACGCCTTCACCAACCACATCCAGTCAGCGATTGCGCGCAGGCGCTCGGCGCCCAGCCAGGCACCGAGGCCGTAGAGAAAGAACGCGCCCGCGACGGAACCCATCACCGACCAGATGAACACCGCCGGGTAGCTCAGCGAGCCCTGCGCGACCGTGAAGCCGGCCAGCGGCAGCACTACCTCGGAGGGGATCGGTGGGAAGACGTTCTCCAGGAAAATTGCTATCCCGACGCCGGGGGCGCCGAGAAGCTCCATCAGGTTGACAATCCAGTCGATGATGGCTTGCACGTTCACTCCTTAGTTGTAGGTAAAACAACTGCCTATCTTGCCCTACTAAGGAGTGATGCACCAAGCGCTAGCGACGGTTTTCGCGGTACCAGCCAATCAGTGCGTCGGTGGAAGCATCGCCGGTTGCTGGAGTTTCTTCGCCCGCGACTGCCTTGGCCAGGTCGTTTGCCTGCTGCTTGCCGAGCTCGACGCCCCACTGGTCAAACGAGTTGATGTCCCAAATCACACCTTCGGTGAACACGATGTGCTCGTAGAGCGCGATGAGTGCGCCGAGCGTGAACGGGGTCAGCTCCTCGGCCAGGATAGTTGTGGTCGGACGGTTGCCTGGCATGACCTTGTGCGGGGCCAGCGTGGCGTCGACACCCTCGGCCTCGATGGCGGCCTGGTCCTTGCCGAACGCGAGCACCTTCGTCTGTGCGAAGAAGTTGCCCATCAGCAGGTCATGCATGGAGCCTTCGCCGGTCATGGTCGGGAAGTCTTCCTTCGGGGTGGCGAAGCCGATGAAGTCCGCCGGCACGAGCGAGGTGCCCTGGTGCAGCAGCTGGAAGAATGCGTGCTGGCCGTTCGTGCCTGGCTCGCCCCAGAAAATCTCGCCGGTGTTGTAGGTCACCGCGGTGCCGTCGTGGCGCACGGACTTGCCGTTGGACTCCATGGTCAGCTGCTGCAGGTAGGCAGGGAAGCGGGAAAGGTCCTCGAAGTAGGGCAGGACGGCGTGCGTCTCGGCGTTGTAGAAGTTGCGGTACCAGACGTTGAGCAGGCCCATCAGCACCGGCACGTTCTGGGAGAACTCGGTGGTGCGGAAGTGCTCATCCATGGCGTGGAAGCCCTCGAGCATGCGCATGAAGTCCATCGGTCCGATGACGGCCATCAGGCTCAGGCCAATCGCGGAGTCCATGGAGTAGCGGCCGCCGACCCAGTTCCAGAACGGGAACATGTTCGCGGTATCGATGCCGAACTCGGCGACCTTTTCCGCGTTCGTAGACACTGCGACGAAGTGCTTCGCCACAGCGGAGGGGTCGCCGTCGAACTGCTCGATGAGCCAGCGCTTCGCCACGTGTGCGTTGGTTAGGGTCTCCTGGGTGGTGAACGTCTTCGATGCGATGACGAACAGCGTCTCTTCAGGGTTGCAACGGTCGAGGACTGCGGCGATGTCCGCCGGGTCGACGTTGGAGACGAACTCTGCGGTAATGCCCGCGGTTGCGTAGGCGCGCAGCGCCTTGGTTGCCATCGCAGGGCCCAGGTCCGAACCGCCAATACCAATGTTGACGATCTTCTTGATGGTATGTCCGGTGTGGCCCAGCCATTCGCCGGAGCGAAGCGCCGATGCGAAGTCACGCATCCGGCCCAACACCTCATGCACGTCCGCCGCTACGTCTTGGCCGTCGACCTCAAGGTTGGCCTCTACCGGAAGGCGCAGTGCCGTGTGCAGCACCGCGCGGTCCTCGGTGTCGTTGATATGCTCGCCCGCGAACATCGCGTCGATCTTGGTGCGAAGCTGTGCGGTATCTGCGAGGGAGACGAGCGCATCGACGACGTCGGCGTCGATAAGCTGCTTGGAAAGGTCAACGTGCAGCCCTGCTGCGTCGAAGGTGAGCTTCTTCGCTCGGTCTGCGTCGCGGTCGAAGAGCTCGCGCAGGGTCGTATCAGCCTTGGAGGCGTGGAGCTTTTCCAAGTTAGACCAGGCTGGCGTGGCGGTGATATCGGACATAGTTCCTCCTTGAAACGGATGGTTGTCTGCCTTGATATGGTACTACGAAAGTTGGGGAGTGTGTTGTTGGGGCTAGCCCAGCTTTCCGCGTCCCAGGCGCAGCAAGATATTTGCCAGCGCCGGGCCTTCCTCCCCAAGCTCATCGCGGAATTGGTTAATGATCGCGACCTCGCGGGTGTGCACAAGCTTCGTGCCGCCCGACCCCATCCGCGTCTTGCCGATCGCCTTCGACACCTTGGTGCGACGCTTAATCGCGTCCAAAATCACACGGTCGAGGCGGTCAATCTCTTTGCGGTACTGCTGGATCTCCGCATCGGAGAGCGGATCGTCCGTCCCGGACGGCATGCGGATTTCGAAGTCACTCATGGTTGCTCATTATGCCACTGCTCCAGCGGTTGTGTCCGGGGTGTGAGTTAGGGTGTGTGACATGAATGATCTGACGCTAGGACTCAACCCCCAACAGGAAGCCGCCGTGCGCCACAGCGGCTCGCCTCTTCTAATTGTCGCGGGCGCTGGGTCCGGCAAAACCGCAGTGCTGACCAGGCGCATCGCATTCCTACTGCAGGAGCGAGGCGTCGCGCCCTGGCAGGTCCTGGCGATCACATTTACCAACAAGGCCGCCGCGGAGATGAAAGAGCGCGTCGAGGCGCTGATCGGGCCGCAGACCGAGCGGATGTGGGTGGCAACCTTTCACTCGATCTGCGTGCGGATCCTTCGCCAGCAGGCCCAACTCGTCCCCGGGCTGAACACGAACTTCAGTATCTATGATGCCGACGATTCCCGCCGGCTGCTCTCGATGATTGCTAAAGAGAACAATCTCGACCTGAAGAAGTTTTCACCCCGGGTGCTCGCGAACGCGATCTCGAACCTCAAGAACGAGCTCATCGACGAGCAGCAGGCGGCCGATGACGCGCAGCGCACCCACAACCCATTCGACTCCACTGTTGCCAAGGTGTTTGCTGAGTACCAGCGCCGCCTGCGCTCGGCAAACGCTGTCGACTTCGACGACCTCATCGGGGAGGTCGTGCGGATTTTTAAGGAGCACCCGCAGGTTGCGGATTATTATCGACGCCGCTTCCGCCACGTACTCGTGGACGAGTACCAGGACACGAACCATGCGCAGTACGAACTCATCCACACCCTGGTGGGCAAGGGGCCTGAGGCTTCTGAGCTTGCCGTAGTCGGCGACTCCGACCAGTCCATTTACGCGTTCCGTGGCGCGACGATCCGCAACATCGAGGAGTTTGAGCGCGACTACCCCGACGCAACCACCATCGTGCTGGAGCAGAACTACCGCTCGACGCAAACCATCTTGGACGCTGCCAACGCGGTGATTTCCCAGAACACCGGTCGGCGCCCGAAGAAGCTGTGGACGGACCACGGCACCGGCGACCAGATCGTCGGCTACGTCGCGGACAACGAGCACGACGAGGCTCGGTTTATCGCTGGCGAGATCGACCGGCTCACAGACAGTGGAGTGCCCTACTCCGACATCGCGATCATGTACCGCACCAACAATGCATCGCGTGCGTTGGAAGACATCTTCATTCGCACCGGGATCCCGTACAAGGTGGTAGGCGGCACGCGCTTCTATGAGCGCAAAGAGGTTCGCGATATCGTGGCCTACCTCAAGGCGCTAGAAAACCCGGACGATACGGTCAGCCTGCGCAGGATTATTAACGAGCCAAAGCGTGCCATCGGGGATAAGGCGCAGTCCACGGTGGCGCTGTACGCGCAGACCTACTCGGTGAGCTTCGGCCAAGCGTTGCGGGTGGCGGCCGACGGAGGCATTGACGCACTGGGTACGCGCGCGAAGAACGCCATCAATGGTTTTGTCACCATGATGGATGAATTGCGCGAGGAAATGGCAGCGGACCAGCGAGAAGAGGCTGGCAACACTGACCTCGGGGAGCTGGTCTCCACGATTCTGGACGTCACCGGGTACAAAGCGCAGTTGGAGCAGTCGAACGACCCACAGGACGCGACGCGCTTGGACAACCTAAACGAGTTGGTGTCCGTCGCGCGCGAGTATTCCTCGGAGTCTGCACTGCAGCTGGCGTACCTCAGCGACGAGGAAATTTCGGAGATCTTCGACGAGGGCGAACCGCTGCCAGGAACCCTGCAAGCCTTCCTGGAGAAAGTGGCGCTCGTCGCTGACGCCGATCAGCTTCCTGAGAACGATCAGGGCGTAGTCACGTTGATGACGCTGCACACCGCAAAGGGTCTTGAGTTCCCCGTCGTGTTTGTGACTGGGTGGGAAGACGGGCAGTTCCCGCACCTGCGCGCCTTGGGGGATCCGGCGGAGCTCGCCGAAGAGCGTCGCCTGGCGTATGTCGGCATCACCCGTGCGCGCAAGCGCCTTTACCTGACGCGCGCGATGGTGCGGTCCTCATGGGGGAGCCCGGTGACAAACCCGGCGAGCCGATTCCTTGGGGAGATTCCGCAGGAACTCATCGATTGGAAGCGTGAGGAGCCCACGTATTCTTCGGGCTCTTCGCATTCACCGTGGTCAACTGGTGGCCGGAGCCGCAGCAACGGGTTTGGGCGGTCGCAGTCGCGCGGCGGTAGCAGCAGGACCAAGGTGAACAAGGACCTGCAACTAGCGGTCGGGGACCGGGTCAACCATGCAAAGTACGGCCTGGGTACCGTACTGGCCGTTGATGGCACGGGCGTGCGAGAAACCGTGACGATTGACTTTGGTTCCTCCGGGACAGTCCGCCTGATGCTGATCGGCGGCGTCCCGATGGAGAAGCTCTAACTACTGGATGCGGATACCTGCCTGCGCGAACCACGGCACAGGGTCTACTGGTGTCACGCCATCTGGGTGGATCTCGAAGTGGAGGTGCGGCCCGGTGGAGAAGCCTTCGTTGCCGATCTGCGCGATCTGCTGGCCGGCCGTCACGCGTTGGCCGACGCTGACGTTGTAGACCGCCATGTGGCCGTAGACGGAGACCTCGCCGCCGTCGTGCTTGATTACGACCCAGTTGCCGAAGCCCTGGGCCGGGCCGGCGTTGATGACGGTGCCATCCATCACGGCGTAGATCGGGGAGCCGAGGTTGTTCGCGATGTCGATTCCCTGGTGGACTGTGCCCCAGCGTGGGCCGAACCCGGACGTAAACGTCCCCGTTGCCGGGGTGACGACCGTGCGGCCATCGGCGGTGCGGCCACGCTGGTAGCGGACGCCACCGTTCGCGCCTTCCTGCTGGAAGGAGAGACCGAGGTTTTCCTGAATGACGCGCGGGTCGTACACGAGTGAGTACTCTCCGACGCGCAGGGTTGCACCGCTGTCCAGAATCGTGTCTGCTGCTTGCGCAACAGCCTTCACGGCCTGATTGTGGTCAATCGGAGCGCCGTTCAGCGTGAGACCTACAGCGTTCGCAGGGGAAGCGGTGAGAGTGAGCATGGACGCAGTCGCGACGGCAAGTGCCGAAAGTACTGTGCGATTCATACGGAGAAGCAACCTTTTCTAAAAAATCCGGGTGGCCACGCTGCAGCCACATACAGCGAAAAAACTTAGTCACCTCCCGTGGGCTTAGCAATGCGTAACTGCAGGTAGGGAGGGAAAAGTATGTTCGAATGTTTCTAGAATAACCGCAAACTCGCTGGCTGGGCGCCCGTGACGAATGTGACAGATGGGAACAATGGTGCCAATGTGGTTTATGGCGGGGGTAGGTGACGGTACCCCCGGCTGGTGTGTCGAAAAAGAAAAACCGTCGCAACTCATGTACGAGTCACGACGGTTTGAAGCCTTGGGGTTAGAGCTGAATACCTCGCTCTGCGAGCCACGTCGCCGGGTCAACAGGGGTGTTGCCGTCGGGATGAATCTCGAAGTGTAGGTGGGAACCTGTCGAGAAGCCCTGGCTACCCATACCTGCGATGAGTTCTCCGGCGTGCACAACCTGGCCAACGGTTGCGTAGAGGGAATCCATGTGGCCGTATACGGAGACAGAGCCATCCTCGTGTCGGATGCGGATCCAATTACCGTAGCCCTGTGCCGGGCCGGAGTCGATGACGGTGCCGTCCATGACGGCCAGGATTGGGGTGCCATTCACGTTGGCGATGTCGACGCCAGAGTGGAAAGAGCCCCAGCGTGGGCCGAAACCGGAGGTGAACACACCCTCAGCTGGCTTCACAACCAGCGGTGCGCGAGCGGCTTCATCGGCGCGCGCGACCTCCTCGGAATGTGCGACTGCCTTCACGAGCTGATCCGCAAGGTTCTCGACCGGCTTGTATTCCGCGATAGCGAGAATCTGTGGCGCAGCCTCATCGGTCAGTGCCGTGAGCTGGTCAGTGTCTGCGGCGAGGGTGTAGTTGCCAGCTTGCTGGGAGCCATCGCCCTGAAGCGCAGCTGCAGCAGCGCCAGAGAGTCCAGCAGTGGAGACGGCGCCAGTGGCAACGGCAACCATTGCGACGCGACCCTTGTTAGGGGACTGCTTGCGGTGCTTGCCAGCTGATTTCGTTGAGTGGAGCATGGACCCTCTTTAGACTTCCCGTTGGTTACAGAACTGTAACGTTTGTAACCTTCCTGTTATCTACGAGAGGTAACTGTAATGAATCGAATGCGCTAAGGCAAGCTATAACCTGAGTATTTCTTAATCGTTTTCTTTGCGTATTACGTTACATCGCCTAAAACGCCAGGCAGTGAGTGGAATGCGGTAGTGTCGAACGGCAGAAAACGGTCAACCAATGGCAATATAAGGCGCAATGTCGAAGAAAACAAGACCTCAATCATCACCGGTGGACCGCTCCTCGCGGGGCAGCGGTCGCGGTTTCCTGAGTAATGCACGGCGCGGTGCGAAGTGGGCGTCGAAAAGAAAGCCTGATGCCGACACCGTTCCGCCGGAGGAGCGCACCTGGAAGACGCGTATTCGGACGTACCTCCCTTATATAGGTATCCCGACGCTCGATGTCATCCTTGGCATCGTTGCAGTCTGCGCCGCGACGCTCCTGATTGGTGGATGGAAGACTGCGTACCTGCCCGCCGCAATCGGGCAAACATGGTTCGCCCTTCACGGCGTATCCCTCACGATCGACGGCGTGTACTTGTCTCAGGTGCCGCTGCTTCCAGCCATTGGGATCGTGGTCCTCATGGCGTGGCGAGTACGTGCCGCAACTGCGAAGCAGGTCAGCATCTTGGATCTCGCGGTGATCGCTGGGCTGGTGATTGTGCTGCCGCTACTCGCAAGCGCGATGGCGCTGTTCATGGTGTCTGACGCCTCCGCAGTCTTCGCGATAGAGCCACCACCCGCATGGCAAGCGCTAGTGCTACCGCCTTGCATCCATCTCATCGGCTTCCTCTTTGGTATTCGGCATGTGCTTTGGCAGGCCCTCGCCACCACGGTCCGTGTGCCGGTGGTGGCCGTCGATACGGCCCGCGCTGCGAGCCTGCTTCTCCTCTTTCTATGCGCGGGGAGCGGACTTGTGCTGCTCCTCGTGCTCGCCGCGCGCTACCAGAGCATTGGCGAAGCCTACGCGGCATACCCCAACTCCGGGTGGGGGAGCGCCATCATGCTGCTCCTCCTGAGCATCTTGTACCTTCCGAATGCTGTCGTGGGCACGCTCGCAGTGCTTCTCGGCGGTTCCTTCCACGTCGGCAGTGGGGAAGTGTCGCTTTTCGACGTCCTCTCCGTCCCCTTACCCCCGTTCCCACTCTTCGCGACAATCCCTGCGACAGTCGCGCCGTGGGCAGCCGTCCTCCTCGTCGTGCCCGTGACCATCCTGTGCGCGTTCTTCGTGCGGCGGACGTCAACGATGGTAGAAGTCGCCGCCATTGGCTCGTGGAGTGCAGCGATGTTCGCCGTCTGCCTCCTACTCGCGCGTGGGCACGCGGGGGCGTACGGCGTCGTTGGCGCTGACCTAGCTTCCGCAGTGCTTTTCCTCTTTATATGGACCGTCGGCGTGGGCGGATTGGTGTGGCTTGTGCGCTTTGTGCGAACTTTCTTGAACCGCTCACACGCGGAAGAAGAATGACTACACTGATGAACCGTGAGTGCTGATAAAGCTTTATCTGTGGCCGTCCTTGTTTCTGGTACTGGAACGCTCTTGCGGGCGATTATGGACTACCAGGACGCCCACCCTTGTGCATACCGTGTTGACCTAGTTGTTGCGGACCAAGTGTGTCCGGCAATCGAGAGGGCGAAGAACGCAGGCATCCCGACTGCAATCGTAGAAATGGAAAAGGACCGCGACGCGTGGAATGCCCACCTTGCGGAAACCGTCTCTAGTTGCAGCCCGGACCTTGTTGTTTCCGCAGGGTTTATGCGCATTTTGGGGCGCCCATTCTTGGATGTCTACGAAGGTAAAACAATTAACACTCACCCTTCGCTCTTGCCTGCTTTCCCAGGAGCGCACGCGGTGCGCGACGCCCTCGCTTACGGCGTCAAGGTCACCGGCTGCACCGTCCACTTTGTCGACGACGGGATGGACACAGGCCGCATCATTGCGCAGCGCCCCGTGCTGGTGCAGCCAGGGGATACGGAGTCCTCGCTGCACGAACGGATTAAGCAAGAAGAGCGCCGTCAGGTTACTGAGCTACTAGCTACTGCTTCGATACATGAAGGAAAGGTCACTTTCGAATGAACAACGAACGCACACCTATTCGTCGAGCGCTCGTGAGCGTGTACGACAAGACCGATCTTGAGCCGCTTGCAAAGGCGCTCCACTCGGCCGGTGTGGAAATTGTCTCTACTGGTTCGACTGCTAAAAAGATCGCCGCAAGCGGTGTGCCCGTCACCGAAGTATCGGAAGTCACCGGATTTCCAGAGGTACTTGAAGGCCGCGTGAAGACGCTGCATCCACACGTGCACGCAGGCATCCTGGCAGACCTCCGCAAGGACAGCCACAAGCAACAGCTCGAGGAACTCGGAGTTGCACCGTTCGAGCTCGTTGTGGTCAACCTGTACCCATTCGAGGAAACGGTTGCGTCCGGCGCGGAGTTCGATGAATGCGTCGAGCAGATCGACATCGGCGGTCCTTCCATGGTCCGCGCAGCAGCGAAGAACCACCCATCAGTGGCGATCCTGACCTCCCCGGACCAGTACCAGCTGGCGCAAGAAGCAGTTGAGCAGGGTGGATTCACCCTCGAGCAGCGCCGCGAACTGGCGGCTGCGGCGTTCGCGCACACCGCAGAGTACGACGCCGCCGTTGCAGACTGGTTTGCGGAGCAGCTCGGCGACGACGAGGACGGTGCGCTGCGCTACGGTGAGAACCCGCACCAGGCGGCAAGCGTCATCAACGAGGGCTGGGGCCTTGCCGACGCCACCCAGTACGGCGGCAAGGAAATGAGCTACAACAACTACCAGGATGCCGACGCCGCGTGGCGCGCAGCCTGGGACCACGAAGAACCGTGCGTCGCAATCATCAAGCACGCCAACCCGTGTGGCGTCGCAATATCTGAGGTATCCATCGCTGACGCGCACCGAAAGGCGCACGCCTGCGATCCTGTATCTGCGTACGGCGGCGTCATTGCAACGAACCGCGAGGTCACGCTCGAGCTTGCCGAGCAGGTCAAGCCAATCTTTACCGAGGTCATCATCGCGCCTTCCTACGCGCCGGATGCACTCGAGCTGCTGCAGACCAAGAAGAACCTTCGCATCCTCGAAGTGGAGCCAGGCCAAGACACCGAAGAGATCAAGCAGATTTCCGGCGGCTTCCTTCTCCAGGAGCGCGACGCGTTCCAGGCCGAGGGCGATAACCCAGAAAACTGGAAGCTAGTGGCAGGCGAAGCCGTCGACGACGCAACCATGTCGGACCTCGTGTTCGCGTGGCGTGCAGTACGCTGCGTGAAGTCGAACGCAATCCTCGTTGCGCACGACGGCGCTACCGTCGGCATCGGCATGGGGCAGGTCAACCGCGTCGATTCGGCGAAGCTGGCCGTCGACCGCGCTAACTCGCTCGACGAAGGCCGCAACCGTACCAACGGTGCCGTCGCCGCCTCCGACGCGTTCTTCCCATTCGCAGATGGATTCCAGATCCTCGCGGACGCCGGAGTGCGTGCCGTCGTGCAGCCTGGTGGTTCCATCCGCGACGAGGAAGTCATTAAGGCCGCAGAAGACGCTGGCGTCGCAATGTACGTGACCGGTACGCGCCACTTTGCGCACTAGTATCGCCTAACCCGAGACATACTGAAGGCCCCCACGGTCGTGGGGGCCTTTTGTCGTGTCGTGCGTCAGCTTCAACAGGGCATGAAAAAACTCCCGCGCCTGGAGGCCAGGGGCGGGAGTTCGTCGAAAGACTCTACGCTGTTATCGTCAACCGAACTTTAGCGGCTGGTGAACGGCAGAAGAGCCATCTCGCGTGCGTTCTTCACCGCAGTAGCAACTTCACGCTGCTGCTGTGGGGAAAGACCGGTAACACGGCGGGAACGGATCTTGTGACGATCAGAGATGAACAGACGAAGGGTGTCGAGGTCCTTGTAGTCGACCTTCTCGATGCCCTTGGCCTTCAACGGGTTCTTCTTCGGGCGGCGGGACTGCTCCATGCGCGCCTTGCGATGGTTATTATTGCGCTTCATTGGTCATCCTCCTTACCACGAAGACTTACGGACGCCAGGCAGCTCACCGCGGTGAGCCATCTCGCGCATACGGACACGGGAAATACCGAACTTACGGAGGTAACCACGTGGGCGACCATCGCGGGAGTCGCGGTTGCGCACGCGAACAGGGGAGGCGTCGCGAGGCTGGCGGTTCAGCTCAAACTGAGCGTCCAGACGGTCCTCGTCAGAGGTCTCCGGGTTGCGGATGATTGCCTTCAGCTCGTTACGACGCTCAGCGTAGCGAGCGACGATCTCCTTGCGCTTTTCGTTCTTGGCGATCTTGGACTTTTTAGCCATAACTTATCGCTCCTCGCGGAATTCGACGTGCTTGCGAACAACCGGATCGTACTTCTTTAGGGAGATGCGATCTGGGTTGTTGCGCTTGTTCTTACGGGTTACATAGGTGAAACCTGTGCCCGCAGTGCTCTTCAGCTTGATGATCGGGCGAATATCGTTGCGTGCCATTAGATCTTCTCACCTCGTGCACGGATCTTAGCGACGACGGACTCAATTCCGTCGCGGTCGATGACCTTCAGACCCTTCGTGGAAACGGTCAGAGTGATGGTACGGCCCTCGGAGGGCAGGTAGAACCGGCGCTTCTGTACGTTGGGGTTCCAACGACGCGAGTGGCGGCGGGGCGAGTGGGAGACGGTCTTGCCGAACTGTGGCTTCCGTCCCGTGACCTGGCAATGTGCCGACATGGGTTGACTTCTTTCTCTTCTGCCGCCCACGCACTGATCACTGAAAAGTTAGATACGGAAATGCGGAGTGAGGGTCCGCGACAAAGTATCTGAGTAATCGGTTGACGTAGGCGTATACGTGTACTTCGACAACAGCGAGAGTCAACAATACACGTCCAGCAAGGAAATGCATAATTCTATTTCGCACACCTACCGGTTGTTTGTCGGTGGCGTTGGTGGAACTTGATTATGTAAAACCGGATTCACCCTGTAATATGTGCAAAGTTGTCCAGTGAACAGCTGGGCGGACATGAATCATTCGCACCCAACTCAGGCACGATCCCCAAGTGGGGAACCGACCTGAAGTATCAATCCTGAGGGAGACGAACTCACATATGAAAAAGGATATCCATCCGGATTACCACCCGGTAATCTTCCAGGACGCGAACACGGGCCACAAGTTCCTGACGCGCTCCACCAAGACCTCCGACCGCACCGATACCTGGGAAGACGGCAACGAGTACCCGCTCATCGTCGTTGATGTGACCGCTGAGTCCCACCCGTTCTGGACCGGCGCACAGCGTCTCATGGACACCGCTGGCCGCGTTGAGAAGTTCAACCAGCGCTTCGGCGGTATGGCTCGCCGCAAGAAGAAGACCGCAAAATAGGGCGTAAGGAGAAACAACAATGGCAACCCCTAAGTTTAAGAAGTCCCGCGCGAACACCCGTATGCGTCGTTCGCAGTGGAAGGCTGACAATGCGCCGCTGATCACCGCGAAGGTTGACGGCCAGGAAGTACGTATCCCACGTCGCCTGCTCAAGGCTGCACAGGCTGGCTTGATTGACGTCGAGCAGTTCTAAAAGCGCCTTACTATAAGCGTTCGCCGGGCCCAACGGGCCCGGCTTTTTCATCTTTCTGACAGTCCGGTGTTAAAAGTGTCTCAGATAGGCAATAATGGGCGTATGAAGATTCTTGTTGCCGATGATGAGCAAGCCGTTCGTGAATCCCTGCGGCGTTCCCTTCGCTTCAACGGGTATGATGTACTGCTTGCTTCCGACGGCGAAGAGGCGCTCGACGTCATCCGTGACGAACAGCCCGATCTGACGATTCTGGACGTGATGATGCCGAAGATCGATGGGCTCGACGTGTGCCGCACATTGCGCTCCTCGGGATACGATCGTCCTGTGCTGATGCTTACAGCGCGAGATGGAGTCGCGGACCGTGTGGCGGGCTTGGATGCCGGCGCTGATGACTACCTGCCGAAGCCTTTCGCGCTTGAGGAGCTGTTGGCACGCGTACGCTCGCTGCTGCGCCGCGCTCAGGCAGACGCCATCCAGTCGCAGTCTGCTCCGAAAACAAAGTACGAGTTTGAGGACTTGTCTGTAGAGACCGATACCCGCGACGTCTTCCGCGGCGACCGCGCTATTTCCTTGACCCGTACCGAGTTCGCGCTCCTTCTCGTTTTGATTGAGAACCCACGCAAGGTGCTGTCGCGCCAGCAGATTCTTGAAGAGGTGTGGGGATACGACTTCCCGACGTCCGGCAACGCCTTGGAGGTCTACATCGGGTACCTCCGTAAGAAAACTGAGGCGGGCGGGGAGCCTCGCCTGATCCATACGGTCCGTGGGGTTGGCTACGTGCTTCGGGAGACTGCACTGTGATTTTGCGCCAGTCGGCGGATCACTTTGAGCGCACTACGGGCATGTCCCTTGAGGGGGTGGATCGCCAAGTGTCGGCAGCCGAGCAGGATCTGGAACCCCCGCGTCCGAACCTGCCGACGATCCTGTTCGATACCTATATTCGTGGTGCGTACCTCGGGTCGGAGATGACGCTTCGCCAGCAGCTTGCGGTGCTGACAGGCGTGCTCGTGGCCCTTACGATTTTGGTCACGGCATCGGTGAGCTACTGGGCGTCGTCGACGTCGATTATCGGCATGATGGACAACGATCTGCGCACGCAGGGCGCGATGCTCGCGTACGACTCGCAGGAAATGTCCAGCGATGAGGAGCTGGCGGCTGAGGTCGAGACTTTTCGACGCCGCAACCCTCACATCCTCGCCACGGCTTCACGCGCGGAGTCGAACCGGTTCGTGGGAGATGAAATTCCCGTGGGTGGGGACTTTGCTCGAATGAACTACGGAGCGGACGTCTCCGCACGCACCCTGCACGGTAACCGTGTGCTGGTTACAAGGCTGGATGATGGAACAGTCGTGGCCCTGTCGAAGGCGGTCGACCCGACGCGTCAGCTGCAGCGCAGTATTGCCGCGGCGCTGTTGGTGCTGCTCAGCTTGGGCTGGATAGTGTCGACGCTGGTGGCGTTCCTGGTTTCGAGTTCCGGTATGCGCCCGCTGCGTAAATTGCACCTTGCGCTGAAGGAAGTGACCAGGACGAAGGAGCTGAAGCCGCTTCCGGTGCAGGGCCATGATGAGATGGCGCGTATTACGAACGCGTTTAATGACATGATGGCTTCGCTGCAGGATTCGCGCACCAGGCAGGCACAGCTTGTTGCCGACGCCGGCCACGAGCTGAAAACGCCGCTGACCTCCATGCGTACCAATATTGAGCTGCTCATGATGATGTACTCCGCTGATCGGCAGGATCAGATTAGTGCGGAGGACCGCGCCGATCTTGAGCGGGATGTGCTGGCGCAGATGACAGAAATGTCGACGCTGATCGGAGACCTGGTGGATCTCGCGCGGGAGGATTCCTCGAACGTTGAGTTTGAGGAGATCCGCCTGGATGTGATCCTGGAGGAGGCTGTGCGGCGTGTTGAGCGTCGCCGACCTGACGTTACGTTCCAGTTCAACGCTGACCCGTGGCTGATTATGGGTGATCGGTTCGCGATGGGCCGCGCTCCGCTGAACCTGATCGACAACGCGGCCAAGTGGTCACCGGAAGGCGGAACGGTAAGGATTTCGTTGAAGGCAGCGAAGAAGTACGCAGTGTTGGTTGTCGACGATTCCGGCCCGGGCATTGCTCCGGAGGAACGTGAGCGGGTTTTTGAGCGCTTCTACCGTTCGGCGGAGTCGCGTTCGATGCCTGGTTCGGGCTTGGGGCTTGCGATCGTCAAGCAGGTGATGGACCGGCATGGTGCCCGGATCTTCGTGGAGGAGTCGGATGACCACGGGGCGCGCTTCCGTGTGGTCTTCCCGGGGAAGGCTCCGGATGCTGATGAGGATTTTTATCTGGAAGAAGAAGGCATCGAAATTCCGCGATTGCCGAACAAATCCCAGCTCAGCTAACACAGTGAACATTCAGGAAACATTGCGAGAGAACGAGTTTACTTTTTAGTGCTACCACAGTGGCGTCGTGCATACTACTGCACATGACGAACCCGTATTCACCACAATCAAATACGCCACAACAAAACCCGTACGAGGCCTCCTATCCACAGGAGGCCTCCCCGGAAACCGCATTCGTGCAGTCTGCACCGCAGCAAAAGCAGCGGCGTGGGCTGGGGGCGGCTACAGTGGCGTGCTCCGTAGTGCTTTCGCTGTTGGCCGGCGCCGGCGCCGGGTACGCAGTCGTCGCTGCGAACGATAACGGCGAACAGCAGCACTACAACGCACTTGAGAACCCGAGCCTCGCATCGCCAGAGACTGCGCCTGATGGCTCCGTTGAGCAGGTTGCGGCCGCAGTGCTGCCTTCGGTTGTATCCATCACTGTGGCGACGCCGAATGGTATCGCGGAAGGGTCGGGGTCGATTATTTCCTCCGACGGCTACATTTTGACGAACCACCACGTGATCGGCGCTGCGGCGACCGAACGGTCCGAGATTCAGGTGGTGTTCAACGACGGCTCGAAGCACTCGGCTACGTTTGTAGCGTCGGACGTCAACACTGATATTGGCGTGCTGAAGGTTGATGGCGTCGAAAATCTCCCTGTGCTTGACTTCGGCAACTCGGACGAGCTGAAGGTTGGCCAGCAGGTTGTCGCAGTTGGTTCTCCACTTGGGCTCTCGGCGACGGTAACCAGTGGCATCATCTCGGCGAAGAACCGCCCGGTGCGTGCGGCCCAGGGCGGTGGGGAGAGCTCGTTGATGGACGGGCTGCAGACAGACGCTGCGATTAACCCCGGTAACTCGGGTGGCCCGCTCGTGGATATGCAGGGGCACCTGATCGGGATGAACTCGGCTATTGCTTCGCTCTCGGCAGGCGGCTTTGGTGGCGAGCAGTCGTCGGGCTCGATTGGTCTCGGGTTCGCGATTCCGTCGAATTTTGCCAAGCGTGTCGCGCAGCAGCTCATTGAAACCGGCAAGGCGTCGCAGCCGATGTTGGGCGTCCGCGTTTCGATTCGCGGCACTCGTATCGACGGCGCCGTGGTCGCCGGAGTTGAGCCTGGTAGCCCAGCAGAAAAGGCCGGTATCCGAGAAGGTGATGTGATTACCAAACTGGACGGTCGGCTGATTGATTCAGCGGATGCGTTGATTGCGGCGACGCGGTCGAAGGACTTCGGGCAGGTTGTTCAGCTTGAAGTCTTGCGGGAGGGAGAAGAAGCTCCTCATTCCGTAGATGTAACCCTGAGCAACGGGTAAGTTTTGAAGCAAACAATGAAAATGAAACTGTGCGATTTCGCAACGACACGACAGGAGACCTGGCATGCCAACGACAGAAGTATTGCTTGACACGGTTGGGGAGCCCGACGAAGCATCGCTGAAGGCCGCAGAGCTCGCCGAGCAGACTCCGACGCCTCCTGCGGCCATCGCAGTGCTGGTTGGGGACCGCCGATACAGCTCAGAAGGGGATACCACGGGTGACATGCTCGTCGAGTTGCTCAGCGAGTTCGGGTTTACCGTTGACGCGGTGGTGCACGTCAATTCGAGCGAGGCGGAGATCCGCAAAGCGATCGAAACCGGTGTCGTTGGTGGGGTTGACCTGGTGCTGACCGTCGGTGGCACTGGCGTCGGGCCACGTGATACGGCGCCAGAGGCGACGAAGGCCGTGATCGACAAGAACGTGCCCGGTGTAGCGCAGGCGGTTCGTTCGTCGGGCCAGGCGTGTGGAGCGGTGGATGCCTGCACGTCGCGCGGTGTGTGTGGCGTCTCTGGTTCGACCGTCGTGGTAAACCTCGCCGCAAGCCGCCAAGCGATACGCGACGGCGTATCGACGATCGCACCACTAGTCCAGCACCTGATCGGCGAGCTGAATACCTACTCCGTACAGGCGTAATCAGGAACGATGGCGAGCATGAAAAAGCCGCGCCACCAGCGGAGGCGCGTGGAGCGACGGTCGGAAGCAGAGTACGACCGTAGTCCTGAACGCACGCAACTATTTGGTGACGCGGCTTCTGGGCGGACGGGCTATGATGCCGGGCGCAGCGTCGATATCGACGGCGACGGCGAGCCAGAACTCACAGGCAAAGCCTTTTATGAGTACGAGCGACCACCCCATTACGGAGAATAGCAGTACTACTGCTGCGCGGGCTTCTCGGAGAGCAGGTCGCGGATTTCGGTGAGCAGCTCGGTCTCGGTCGGAGCCGGGGCGTCTGGCTGGATGCCGCGCTTATGCTTCTGCATCTCGTCGAGCTTGTTCATCGGAGCGACGATCACGAAGTAGACGACTGCCGCGATCAGCAGGAAGTTAATCGCTGCAGTGATCAGCGCGCCGAAGTCGAGGAAGGTTGCGTCGTTGCCGGAAATGATGTGGAAGCCAAGGCCGGAGTAATCAGCGCCACCGACGGAAGCGATCAGCGGGTTGATGATGTTGTCGGAGAAAGCGGTAACAACTGCGGTGAACGCAGCACCAATAACAACACCGACTGCGAGGTCAATAACGTTGCCGCGCAGAATAAAGTTCTTAAAGCCCTCAAGCATTAGGGTCTCCTTTGTAAGGTTTGGATTTGGACCTAAAAACTATAGGCAACAAACTATCGTGTGGTCAATACAACTGTTAACGGGTCCGTCAGTGATGCGGCCGCAACGTTGGCTGCATCGACACTGCGCAGCAGTACCAGGATTGACCCCTCCTCGTTCGTCGTGACCACCCTTCCGCCACGCGCAATAACTCGCGGGCCTGGCGCGACCACGTCTACGCCGGCGCCGTGATGCAGCATCGGGATGAGCTCCGGTTCCGCGAGCGTGACCGGAACCATGGTGAAGTCGTGCGGGTCGTCATCGCTTTCGATCAGCGAAGCTTTAAGGTCCGGTCCGACAAGACGGGTGTTGGTAACTACTTCGTTCGCGGATGCGCCAGCCGCGAGGACCTGTCCGACGGCGAGGTCTGTGCTGCCCAAGGCGTTTGCGGGAACAACAGAGGGCGGCAGCCTGCGAAGCTCCACGTCCGCCGTGGTGAGCACTGTGCCGGCCTCAACGTCGCGGGCGAAGACAACAGCGGGTGGGTCGGCGGAGCGGGCGTCGAAAAGTATGCTTGCGCCTGCTACCAGCAGTAACACGACGGCGATCGTGCGGCGCACTGTGACGGTGCGGTGGTAGCCGGGCATGCGGAGGTCGCGAAGGAATGAGGCGGGCTTCATGCGTCTTTAGACGCGGGTGTGGCCCGGAAGGTTCCCTAGAGTTGGAAAAATCCGCGGTCTGTCACGATTGCATCGACGGGCACATCGTGAGGTTGCGCTGGCAGCGTGTCGACGACTTCTTCGTCAAACACCACCGCAACAATAGGGATGCGGTGGTCGCGGACCTGCTCAAGCGCCCGGTCGTAATAGCCGGCGCCCTTGCCCAAACGTTGCCCGCGGCGGTCCACGGCGAGCGCCGGGATCACCAGCGCAGCGCAACCTTTGAGCACTTCGCTGGAGAACCGGGAACCGACTGGCTCCGCGATGCCAAGCGCGCCCGGCTGCTGTTCTTCGGTGCACGCGGCCCATTGCAGCACACCGCCAGGAAGCGAAATCGGCAGCCACACCGTTCTTGCGTGTTGGGCGAGCTGCAGCGGGTAGTCAGCGGCAGCGGGTTCCGTGCGCAGCGGGTGGTAGGCGCTGATTTCACTGCCCACGGCGCCGAAGTGATCGAGAGCCTCGAGCGTGTGCTGGAGAATGCTGGCGTCGCGTTGACGCTTTTCGTCGGGTTTGCTGGCGAGGTGGCGTCGAAAAGTAGTGTGTGCTTCGCGGATAGTTTGCTTGGTGTGCAAGTGGGGGAGCCTCCTCACGAGTCGGAAACGGTAGTCGGGCCATACAGAGGTAAAGTAGATCTTTATGCGGAAGTCTAATGAAGAAACCTCCCAGCAGCCTGCGTCGCGTGGCGTGAAGACCGTCGTGGTGCCGGCAGCTGGCATGGGTACACGGTTTTTGCCAGCTACGAAGACTGTTCCTAAGGAACTCCTGCCCGTGGTGGATACACCCGGTATCGAGCTGATTGCCGAGGAAGCGGCAGAGCTCGGCGCTCGCCGATTGGTGATCGTGACAGCTCCGGCAAAAGAAGAAATCATGCGCCACTTCGGCGAGTTCGAGCTGCTGCGCGAGACCCTCGCGGCGCGCGGGAAAGACGACCAGGTGAAGAAGGTCGCCCGCGCCGCGGACCTTATTAATGCAGTCGCCGTGACGCAGGAGAAGCCGTTGGGCCTTGGCCACGCGGTGAGCTGCGCGGAATCTGCCCTCGACGAAAACGAGGACGTTGTCGCCGTCATGCTGCCAGATGACCTTGTGCTTCCCACCGGCGTGATGGAGAAAATGGTGCGCACCCGCGAGAAGCTCGGCGGCTCCGTGCTGTGTGCGTTCAACGTGACGCCGGAGGAAGTCTTTAACTACGGCGTGTTTGATGTCGAAGACGTCGACGAGACTATTGAGGGCGTCGAGGTCAAGCGCGTGAAGGGCATGGTGGAAAAGCCGGCCGTGGAAGACGCGCCGTCGACGCTCGTGGCCACCGGACGCTACCTGCTTGACCGGGCAATTTTTGATGCGCTGCGTCGCATCACGCCGGGCAAGGGCGGGGAGCTGCAACTGACCGATGCGATCGAGCTGATGATCCAGGAAGGTCATCCAGTGCACATCGTGGTGCACCACGGCAAGCGCCACGATTTGGGCAACCCGGGCGGCTACATTCCCGCTAATGTGGACTTTGGTTTGCACGACCCGAAGTACGGACCTGCACTGTACACGGCACTCAAGCAGATCATGAACGACTTTGAGGCCGAACACCCCGAACTCACGGGTGATGAACAACGCTAACGAAGGCGTAGAAAGAGGCGTGGCTGATGCGCGGTGTTGATGAGCAGCTTGCCATAATTGGCGACGCAATCCGGACCCCCGAGCCGATCCGAGTGGGGATCGACGACGCGCTGGGGCTGATGTGCGCCGAGGAAGTCGTAGCGACACGCGCGTTGCCCGGCTTTTCGCAAGCAGCCATCGACGGCTACGCCGTCCGCGCGGTCGACGTCGGGGGATCCGCAGGCCTGCGGGTGAAGCCGCGCCAGGCGGAAGAAGACGGCGAGCCGGAGCGCGATTCGCGCCCACGCACCAACGCCGATCGTGCTCTACCTGTGGTGGGGGAGGTTCCCGCCGGTTCCCAGAAGCCGTTGCGCCTGCAGCCACGCCAAGCGGTGCGGGTTGCAACAGGTGCCCCGCTTCCCACACTTGCCGACGCCGTGTTGCCACTGGAATGGAGCGACCGGGGTGCCAAGCGGGTTACGCCGCAACGCCCAGTTGCAAGTGGCGAGTTCGTACGCAAGCCGGGGGCTGATATCCAGCCAGGCGACATCGCAGTGCGCCCCCGCACGGTCCTCGGACCTGCACAAATTGGGCTGCTAGCCGCTGCTGGGCGCACAAAAGTACTGGTGTATCCCCGGCCGAGGGTCACCGTGCTGAGCTTCGGCATGGAACTCGTTGACATCGAACGAGAGCCAGGCTTGGGCCAAGTTATCGACGTCGCCTCCTACGTCGTTTCCGCTGCCGCCGAAGAAGCGGGTGCAGATGTACACCGTGCCGGCATCATGAACGCTGAACCGCGGAAAATGCGGGAAACCCTGGCTGGCTACATTGGGCGCAGCGAGATGATCGTGATCACCGGCGCTGTTGGTGGTTCAGGCGCGCAGACACTCCAAGAAGTGCTGCATGACCTCGGGGAAATCGACACCACTCGAGTGGCCATGCACCCCGGGTCCGTCCAGGGTTTCGGCACGCTGGGTGAGGAACATGTGCCGGTCTTCCTGCTGCCGTCCAATCCGACGGCCGCGCTCGTGATCGCCGAAACCATCGTGCGACCGGCAATCCGCCAAGCGCTGGGCAAGCAGTCTTGGCAGCGCCCAGTCGTTCGCGCACGCTCGATGCGGGCAATTACCTCGCAGCCGGGGCGGCGTGGTTACATCCGTGCACGCCTCATGCGAGACACGGAGACCGGCGACTACTTAGTCGAAGGCCTCGGCGGTGCCGGTGGCGAAACCTCCCACCTCTTCGCAGGCTTCGCGGAAGCCAACGCCATGATTCGCCTGCCGGAGTCCACCGCGGAGATCCGCCCAGGCGACGTGGTGGACGTCGAATTCCTCCAGCAGCGGGGATAGACGTTGGGCCTGCTGCGAAGGATTGAAACTTGGCTGCACGGACCCACACCTGGTTGGCCCGAGCGCACCCCGTTCGTCAGACTTCCGAGCGGGGAAACCGTCACGCTGCGGCCCCTGCGCTTGCAGGATGGCGGGGAATGGTGCCGTACCCGCCTGCTCGACCAGCAGTGGTTGCAGCCGGTAGAACCAACGATCCATTCCACATGGGAAGCTGCTCACACCAAGAGCGCTTGGGCGGGGCAGTGGACGATGCTCAAAGAAATGGCTGCAGATGGCACCGTCGTACCGATGGTGATAGAGGTCGACGGCCACTTTGCCGGCCAACTGACCCTCGGCGGCATTCAGCGCGGAACCGTCGACGAGTGCTGGATCGGCTACTGGGTGCACAGACAGTATCAAGGGCGCTGCGTCGCGACGGCCGCGTGCGCCTTGGGCGTTGACCACGCCTTTGCGCGGGTGGGCCTGCACCGCGTGACTGCGACGTACCTTCCAGACAACCCGGCCAGCGGCCACGTCCTGCAGACCGTGGGTTTCCGCGAAGAAGGATTCATGCGGGGAAACATTCATATCGACGGCCGCTGGCGCGACCACTACTTCGTCGCAATGACCGAAGATGACTACCCGACCACGGCCGTAGACAGGCTGCGGCGTTCCGGCCGAATTCGATGACGCGGCCCCGGCGTGGCTCGGGCCGGAAGAGCGGATTGCTCGCTACCGTTAAAGGTCAGTTTCGAGGGTAGTTTTAGGAAGGTGGCTTCGCTGTATGGGTAGCCCGAGCTTGATCATTATCTTGATGATCGTCGTGTGGGTCATCGTGCTGGCACCACTCGTATTTGGCAACAACAAACCAATTCGCCGCTCCGGCGAAGGGTACGACGAGACGAGGGTCCTGCACACCGGTGGTACGGAACCCATGGAGGTTCGTCGCCGCCCACGCGTGACCGCTGCGGACGTGCACCTGCACGACGAAGACGCTGCGGACGTGGAACTCGTCGAAGCCGTCGAACACGAGCCAGCTGCCAGCGAAGTACTCATCGACGACAGTGCGGTCATCCGAAACTTCTTCTCGAAGAACCAGGAAGACGCTGTCTCCGAAGAAGATACCGACTCAAACGTTATTGAGGGAGAGGTCATCGAAGCGGAGCCAGTCGAGGATGCGGCAGTTGAAGCGGAGTCCGCTGAGGCTGAGACTGAGTCCGCCGATGAAGTGGATGAGGCTTCAGACGATTCTTCAGACGACGCCGATGCGGTAACACTCGAGACTGCGGAGGATCCGGAGGCCTCGGTAGCAGAAGCCGAAAGCATCCCCGACTCGTACTACTCCGCAGCTGACTTCGGATACGACACTGGCGTGACGGCAGAGATGGACGCCGAAGAGCTCACTGCCGAGGAAACCGAGGACGACCAGGACGCTCCAGATGAAGAGGTCGCAGTCACCGACGAAGATCTCGCGTTTGCAGAGGCCCGCCGCGGCCGTGGCGGCTGGGACCCAGACCGTGCACGCCGGGCACGCGAAGACCGCTTTATGCGCCGTCAGCGCACCTTCCTGGGCCTCATCATCGCCTGCGTGGTCACGTTTGTGATCGCGTTCGTCGCAGGCGGCTGGACATGGATCCTGCCTGCGGCCTCCGTCGCCCTGACCACCTGGTTCATGGTTGTGCTGCGCAGCGTCGTCCGTCAGGAGCGTGCGCTGCATCGCCGCCGCATGCGCCAGCTGCGCCGCGCGCGCCTCGGCGTCGCCACTGCAGATTCGACGCACCCCAGGCAGGAGTGGCCGCGTCGATACGGAGAATCCGTAGCCCTCGACCTTGACGACGCCCACCCCGACTTCACCGACCTCCCCGAAGCATCCTCCGCAATCTTCGAGGACCACACGGATTCCCCCCACTACCCATACGGCGAGGATGACAACCGTGCCCCACGAGCGAGCTAAATCGCCTGGGTAACCGGACGATTTAGCATCAGCGGAGAAGAGGAGTAACGTCTTCTCCAGCGAGGGGCTATAGCTCAGTTGGTAGAGCGTCGCGTTCGCAATGCGAAGGTCAGGGGTTCGATTCCCCTTAGCTCCACAGTCCGTAAAACCCCAGGTCGTTGGTGGCCTGGGGTTTTGTTGTGTTTGTGCTGGCTCCAAATTCCGGGTTTTCCGTGAAGACGGCGAAGTCACTCGAACAACGTCTTGAGGAGCTTGATGCGAGGCGCGACGCGCTGAAGCGTCAGATGCGTGAGCGCGATAAGCGCGAGCGCCAGCGTTTCGGGAAGCGGGAGCAGCCCGAAACGCTCCAGCCGTCCGAGCAACGCAAGGACGGCTAATCCCAAGCGGCGGATGCCGCGAGGGCGCGGCACATGGAGCGAGCATCGCGATCGACATGTGGCGGGACGCCGCGACTACACGCCGAAGAACGCCGTGCAAAGAGCAAGGACCCCGACCACGAAGTAAAGTCCTTTTACGAGTACGTCGTGAGTCTTGGCGATAGAAACGGCGTGATGGCGGTGACGGACGCGACGTTCGACAACGCGACGTGGAGGCGGCTGAAGGACGGCTACACGGACGACGATGGAGCGGAGCACGCTCTGGACTATCGCGCTGCCGATGCTTACGTTCGTGAGCATCGCAACAATCATCCCGATAGGTCGGTGGTCAAGGTGGCGTTGACCGCCTACATGTCCGAACTCCAAGGCCGCTTCCCGAATTTTCGCTTCACCGCTATCGAGGGTCACGACGACGAGCCGAACGGCACGTCCCACTTCCACGTCCGTTTCTTCCCGGTAGGCGAAGGCTATAAGAACGGCATGCAGCAGCAATGCGGGTTGAACAAGGCTTTTGAACGGATGGGTTTCGAGGGCGGCAAGGGTATGCACCCGATAACGCAGTGGCAGAACGCGGTCAAGCGCGACCTTGAAGAGATCGTGCAAAAGTCGTGCGGTTATGACCGTGCATACGGCGATGGCCGCAAGGAGCGTATGGAGCAGGACACTTACGCGCCCTCGCAAGATCTTGGGGAAATGCGCATCGAACTCGAACAGGTTCAGGTTGATGCGTACCGCAAAAGTGCCGCCGTACGCAAGCGCGAACAGCGTGTTGCTCGCCGCGAGTCTGTAGTCGACGAGCGCGAGGCTTCTATTGCCAAACGGGAGGCGTCTATTGTCAAAAGCGAGGCAGCCATCGCTGATAGGGAGGATGCTCTTGCCAAGAGGGAGAAGGACGTTGAGTCTGCGGTAGCTGATCTTGAACCAAAGCGCAGATGCTTGGCAGTGCAGAAGTCGAAGTTGGATACTCGTGAAGTTTCATTATCGAGGCACGAGTCGGCGCTTGCCGATGACGAGCAGGAAGCGGCGAAGCAGCGTCGCACACTTGCGCAACGTCGCAAGTGCTTAGATGAACGCGAGGCAGAAATCATGCGGCGCGAGCACGATGTGGACAATCGCGAAACCAACGCGCATGCCCATGAACTCGATATACTTAAACGCGAAAACGAAATCGCCAATCGGGAGCGAGCCGTCGCGTCTCGTGAGCACGCGGCAACCGACCGTGAGAACCGACAACTTGCAGAAACGAGGCGCCGCCTCGCCGACATCACGGACATCAGCGCATCGCATTACGGATACGGTCTCCGCTAGTAATTGACGGCGGTATAATGGGTAATAATCGTCACAAGCAGTGAAGTGGAGCCGATTATGAAACTGATCGATACGACATGTCCGAAATGTGGCGCACAACTAAAGGTTGATGCTGACAACGCTCAAGCAAAATGCGAGTTTTGTGGTGCTGGTCTTCTTATCGATGACGAGGTGCAGCGTTTGAAGGTCGAAGGAGCGGAAAAGGTCGGCTATGATTTTGAAAAAGGCCGGCAGCGAGCGCAGGCCGAAGCTCAACAGCCTGTAGCAGTTAACTATGCCGAGGCACCGCAGCAAAAGAAGAAACACGGTGTCGGTTGGTGGATTGGAATGGTTCTGCTCTGGATCTGCTTCTTGCCCATCATGGCAACGATATTCGTTGTGCGCAACCAGAATTTGAGTCGAAACGCCAAGATTGGCATCGTCGCTGCGATATGGGTAGCTTGTATCCTTATTTACGCGGTATCTCCAAAGGACAGCAGCGGTACTGGCTCTAGCATCGCATCTTCTTCGGTCGCTGCTTCGTCGTCAAGTGCATCGGCTGACGCCAAGGCGTTTGGAAGCAAGGAGGATACAGTTAATAAATTCGTCGAGCAGTACAATGCGACGCACGAAGTGAAGATTACCGACACAGTCATGTTCGATCCTCATCAAGAGCATGAAACGGGTGGCCCGTATTCGCGCGTCGAGTATCGACTGGGGGCCTATGACAATAGCGTAGGGCTGCACGGAACGCTGGGTAGCGATACGATAGACGTTGTGGCAACAGGAAGCGGCAACCTTCGCGTTTACGTTGACCAGAACGATAGGGACTACGAACGCACCCTCGGATACGCCCACGCCGTTGTAGATACGTTCTTCGCTGCGGCGGGATACACCGTGCCGAGCGATAAGCTCTCTGGTTACGAAGAGGATTGGAGCCGCTTCGATGAAGGCGTAAGGCATTACGACTATCAGTATGCCACGAACCAGAGCCTGCATTATATCGACTCCCCTGTTACTGCTGACGTGTCGATACTAAGCGGGCAAAAGGGCCAAATCGCCGAGCTTCTCGTTGACCTCAAGGCGTAAACCCTCGGCGTACAATACATGTCCTTCCCCCGGCCGGCGTGTCGGACACCCGCGATTCCGGCTCGGAGACGGATACACCGAAAGACCACAACGCTCGCTGCGCTCGCGTGGTGGTCTTTCGGTGCTGTGCGTCGGAGAGGTGGATTCGCGCACTGTACGGGCGATCGTTTGACTTCGGAACTATTTTTGTAGACAGCCGTCGCCACCTGGGGAAACGTAAGCATTGGTCGACCGAAGGAGACCTGAAACACGAAATGGTTCCCCGGGTTGGGAACTTTTTGTTCCAGGTCAAGCTGTCCAAGCTGGTCAAGGGAACCATGAAGAGCCATGGCATGTGTATTTAAGGTGTGTCGAGAAGGCCTCGTACCCCGGGTGCTCGCCCGGATGCAGCAGTGTGGAGGGAATCGAGGGAATAACCGTTTCTGTTGGGGTGCAGGAACGGTTAGCACAGAGTGACAAACGTCGCTAGAGTGTCACGCGCACGACAGCCGAAGAAAAGGAGAACACCGTGACCGCGCAGCAGATCCGCCGAGCAGTGCTGGTTGTTGCACTGTTGAACCTTGCGTACTTTTTCGTCGAGTTTATCGCCGCGCTGGCGATCGGCTCTGCCTCGCTCGCAGCGGATTCCGCCGATTTTCTCGAGGACACGGCGATTAACCTACTCGTATTCTTCGCGGTGGCGTGGCCGACGCACCGGCGTCGCATGGCGGGCAGCGTGCTCGCCGGGCTGATTCTCATCCCGGCTGTAGCTGCGGTAGTCATGGTGGTCACCAAGATTCTCAACCCGGTCCCGCCGTCTCCCGAGGGACTGACAGGCGTGGCGCTCGGTGCGTTGGCAGTCAACCTCATCTGTGCGGTGATCCTGCTCAAGCTGCGTGACCAGGGATCCTCCTTGGCGAAGGGGGCATGGCTCGCAGCGCGCAACGACGCACTGGCGAACCTGCTCATCATTGCGGCCGGGTTACTGACGTTCGTGTGGTCCACCGCTTGGTTCGACATCATCGTTGGCGCCATCATCGCAGCGGTGAACTTCTCAGCTGCGAAGGAAGTCTGGGAGGCGTCCCGCGAGGAGTACGACTCGGTGGAGGAAGCCTTCGCAGAGATGGATGACGACTAGCTCCACACCCCGGAGGCTCCTCGCCGGTGCGTGCCGACCAAGTTCGTGTCGATGATGCCGGTCGATTCCATGAGCGCGTACATCGTGACGGGGCCGACGAAGGTGAAGCCACGCTTCTTCAGGTCGCGCGCGAGGCGGCGTGACTCCTCAGACTGGGTTGGAACCTCCTCCATCGTGCGGGGCGTAGGTGTGGTTTCTGGCTGGTAGGACCAGATAAAGGTTGCAAGATCCGTGCCGGATTCCCGCAACTCGCGGGTGGCGGACGCGTTGGTGAGCACCGCCTGGAGTTTGCGCCGGTTGCGGATCAGGGAGGCGTCGTCAAGAAGATGCTCGATTGAGTCCATCCGTGCGAGGGCGTCGGGGTCGAATCCGTGGAAGGCTTCGCGTAGGGCGTCGCGCTTTTGCAGAATGAGCTTCCACGACAATCCGACTTGGAACCCCTCGAGACAGAGGCGCTCGAACATTCCGGCCTCGTCGCGGATGGGCATGCCCCATTCGGTGTCGTAGTAGTGGCGCAGGAGCGGATCGTGTGCGGCCCAGGGTGGGCGGCTGAGTCCGTCGTCGCCGGTGATTGGGAATTGTTGCTTCGTTTCTTTATCCATACGTAGTTTGACGTTTTTCTGTCTAGTTCGGTTCCTTGAGTACTCTAGTGTGCATGAACAGGCCAGCAGTTCGAGATTTTGCGCTCTTAGTCATCCGCGCGGTGCTCGGGATCGTGTTTGTTGCGCGTGGGCACCAGCGCTGGTTTGAGCTGGGAATGCGGCGCACTGCGGAGGACTTTGCGGCGATTGGGGTGCCTCAGCCGACGCTGTCGGCGTACCTGGCGGGATTCGTTGAGCTGGTTGGGGGAGCGTTCCTCGTCATTGGTCTGCTGACTACGATCGTCGCGTCGGTACTTGCATTGTTGGCGGTGGCGGCAACCTACTTCGTGCATTTGAGCAACGGTTTCTTCATTGCCGATGGCGGTATTGAATACACGATGGTGCTCGCCGCGGCGTTGTTCGTGGTCATCGTGTTCGGGCCGGGGCGCGCAAGCTTGGACGGGGTGCTCACACGTGATTAGCCATGACGAGATTCAGGCCTGCCTGTCCGCGCGGCTCGACGGGGAGCAACCATCGCTTGACGACGCCATCGTGGACGCCCACCTGGCGCAGTGCGAGGAGTGCGCCGCGTTTTGGGAGCAGGCGCTTTCCTTGTCGCAGACGGTGCGCTTTGCAGAGGTTGACGGCAATGTGGCTCCTCCGAGCGACCTCGCTGACGCGATCCTCGCTGGGGTCAACGACCCGTGGCACGCGATGATGCAGCGCCGACAAGTCAACGTGATGATTGGCAGAGCCGCGCTGTGTGCGATCGCGGTGTGCTGGATTGTGTGGGCCATCGTTGGGGTCGTCGGTGTGGGCGAGGCGTTGGCGCAGACTCCCGAGGTCGCCGCAGCCACGCTGATGGGGGTTGCGGTCCGCTTCGGCGTGGGCCTGTCGTTGGGGCTCGCGTCCTGGAAGCCTGCCCAGATCCCCGGCATCGTGTTGATCGTGGGGACGATGTTCACGTTTACCCTGGGGTTTGCGGTGCTTGATGCTGTGCAGCGTATCGGAGCAGTGGCACCGATGACGGTCATCGCTCCGGGAATCGCGTTGTTGGCGCTCGCCTGGACGTGGATCGCGGACAAAGGCGTGGCCATGCGCCGCGCGTGGCACTTGCTCAACGCAGACCCGACCGGCCTCTAGCGAACTATTTCCAGCTCGGGAACCACATGAGGGACTCGTAGTAGCCGTCGGTGACTCGAAGGCCGTACAGGATCGGACCCCAGTAGACGAAGCTTGCCGCCACAACGGCGAGGTAGACAATCACGATGATTTGGCCGGTGCGAATCGGGGCGCCGGTCAGCTTCACCAGCCACTTAGGTTCCCGTAGCGTGCCTTTCTTCGCGATGTTTCCGAGCGCCAGCGCGAGCAGCACTGCGGTAAACGGAATGAGCGCGGTGGCGTAGAAGAAGTACATCTGGCGGTCGAACGCCGCAAGCCACGGCAGGAAGCCTGCGGCAAAGCCGATGACTGGCACGATGACGCGGAAGTCGCGTCGGGTAATCCAGACCCACGCTGCCCACAGCAACACGGGGATGGTGAGCCACCAGATCGCCGGGGTGCCGAACAGTGAAATCATTTCGCGGCAGGTGTTGCCGTCGCCGCACTCGATGTCGGTGGAGGAGTAGTAGAGGATCGGGCGTGCTGCGACGAGCCACGCCCACGGCTTGGAGTCCCATGGGTGCGAGTGCCCGCTAGAGCTCGTGAGGGAGCCGTGGAACTCGAGCACGGAGAAGTGGTAATACAGCCATCCAGCAGCGGCATCCGGCAGGTTGGCGAGCCACGGCCAGTCAGAACCTGCGATCGTGCCGTCCGCCAGGGAGTGGCGGTACACAGAAGTCTCAGAGGCGAACCATGCGCGCCACGACCAGATATAGAGGAGTGCGGGCAACAGCACGATCGAGGCGAGTGCAGAGGGCACGTCGCGCACCAGTGCGCCAGCCAGCGGCTTCTCGACGCCATAACGCTTTCGCAGCCACAGATCCCAAAACGCAGACATCAGGCCGTAGAACGCGATGTAATACAACCCCGACCACTTCACGCCCAGGGCGAGTCCGAGCAACACACCGGTAGCGAAGCGCCACCAGCGGAACCCGAGGCGCGGCCCGTACGGACCCGAGGACTGCACAGCACCTGACAGCCAGGCGTCGTGCCAACGCTGGTGTACCTGGCGCATGTCACCTGCGAGCGTCCACGCGGCGGCGACGATGAACAGCACCTGGAAGATGTCCAGCATGCCGAATTTGGCTGCGACCAGCAACACGCCGTCGAAAAGCGCGATGACGCCTGCGATGGCTGCGATCGACGTCGACTGGCTCACGCGTCGGGCGAGCAGGAACGTGAACACGATTACTGCGGTACCAAAGAGCGCTGTCATGATGCGCCAACCCATCGGGGTGTAGCCGAAGACGGTTTCACCAAGCGCGAGGAGCTGCTTGCCCAGCGGCGGGTGCACCACCAGCCCATAACCGGGGTTGGACTCGATGCCGCCCAGCACTGGGTTAAAGGAGCTGCGCACCATGTCCCAGCCCTGCGGCACGTAGTGCTTCTCATCGAAGACCGGGGTGCCAGAAGACGTCGGCTGCACCAGCCCGAGGAAGCGCGTGAACAGCGCGAGGACCGTCAGTACCGTCAGCGTCACGGTGTCCCTGCGATGCCATGGCACACTGACTGGTGCTCCCGGCTGGGGCCTGCCAGGCTTCATCAACGCGGGCGTTGGCGACGCTTCACTCTGGACGGTATCGATGGGCGCATTGGTATTCACGTGAATGGATACTACTGTGTTCGCCGCATTATCTGTAGCTGCACCTAGTATCTAATGCATGGATAGTGCAGACACTCAAGCGACGTTGCAACACCAGTTTCCAACACGTGGGGTAGTGCTGGCCGCTACGCCGCTCGGCAATATTGATGACGCCTCGCAGCGGCTTCAGCACGCACTCGCGAACGCAGACGTGATTGCGGCGGAGGATACGCGGCGCACCCGCGCGCTAGCGGCAGCCTTGGGGGTGGAACCGCGTGGGAAGATCATCTCGAATTTTGACCACAACGAAGAGCAGCGGCGGGACGAGTTGCTCGTGGCTGCTCGCAATGGCGTTGTGCTCGTGGTGACCGACGCCGGCATGCCGATTGTGTCCGACCCTGGCCTTTCACTCGTTGCAGCGGCACACGACGCCGGCGTCCCCGTGACTTGCCTGCCTGGCCCCTCTGCTGTCACGACGGCGCTTGCGCTCTCAGGCTTGCATGTAGGGCACTTCATCTTCGATGGCTTTGCTCCACGCAAGGCAGGCGCGCGGGAAGCCTGGCTCAAGGAGCTTGTGCACCAACCGCGCGCCGTGTGCTTCTTCGAATCACCGCACCGACTGGCACAGACGCTTGCCGACGCCGCTTCGGTCCTCGGCCGCGATCGACGTGCAGCGGTGTGCCGCGAACTGACAAAAACGTACGAAGAAGTAAAGCGCGCGACACTTGGTGAACTCGCCGAGTGGGCCAAGGACGGAGTGAGGGGAGAAGTCACCGTTGTCATCGAGGGCGGTGACGCCGCAACAGCGGAGCCCGAAGACCTTGTGGAACTCGTCTTAGAGCTGGTAAGCGGGGGTATGCGGATGAAGGATGCAGTGAAGACTATCGCGAAGCAGCACGGGGTGAAATCGGGCGAATTATATGACCTCGCTCAGGAAGCTCGCAGCGCGGAATAGTCAGACTTTTTGGCTGAAAATGGGCACTACGTGGACGAATTGGATTAGATATAGCAGCCGAATTCAGTTAACCTGCTAAAGCTTTCTTATTTTCTATGGAATTGAGGAGAATTTTTCATGTCTCAGGGAGACCTGACCCAGGATCCGCATGATCCTGATGCAGAAACTCGGAGTACTGAACAGATAAATTCCGATGAAACCGAAATTGCCGCACCGTCTGCGACGAGCGAGCTTGCCGAGCTCATCGTTGCAGAGCGGCGCGGGGAGCGTAAAGAATCGGTCGACGCAGAGGAGCAGGTTGAGCTTGCTGCGGAGGACGAGAACGCGAAGATTGACTGGAGCATCGTTGTTCCGCTTCTCGTCGTGGTGGCGGCCGTCGTCGCTTGGGGCCTGTTAGCAACAGATAGTTTCTCGCGCTTTGCTGATACGTCCTTCAGCTGGGTGATTAACAACCTTGGCTGGGCGTTCGTGCTCTTCGGCACGATTTTTGTGTTCTTTGTCTTGGTAATCGCGTTTTCGAACTTCGGTACGATCCGCCTGGGCAAGTCGGACGAACAACCGGAGTTTAGAACGTCGTCATGGATTGCGATGATGTTCGCGGCAGGCATGGGCATTGGTCTGATGTTCTACGGTGCGTCTGAGCCGCTGGCGATGTACCGCGATGGTGTCCCTGGCCACCAGCCACACGAAGTGGGCACTGCGCTCGCGCAGACAATGTTCCACTGGAGCCTGCACCCATGGGCGATTTACGCGATCTTGGGCCTTGCGATCGCGTACTCGACGTTCCGCCTCGGCCGCAAGCAACTGCTCTCTAGCGCCTTCATCCCGCTGATTGGTGAAAAGGGCGTGAACGGTTTCTGGGGCAAGCTCATTGATGGTTTTGCAATTTTTGCAACGATTTTCGGTACCGCATGTTCGCTGGGCTTGGGCGCGATGCAGATTAGCTCGGGCCTGAACGCTTCCGGCTTTGTGGATTCGCCGTCGACGAAGCTGACGGTCGGCATCGTGTCCGTCCTGACTCTTGCATTCCTGCTGTCCGCGATGTCGGGCGTCGGCAAGGGAATCCAGTGGCTGTCGAACTTCAATATGGCGATTGCTGCGTTGCTGGCTATTTTCGTGTTCGTCTTCGGCCCAACCGTCAGCACCCTGAACTTCTTGCCGACGGGCGTCGGCGCATACCTGTCCCAGTTTTTTGAGATGGCTGGCCGTACCGCTGAGAACCAGAACGGTGAAGCAGGAGACTTCCTGTCCGGTTGGACCATCTTCTACTGGGCATGGTGGATCTCCTGGTCACCATTCGTTGGCACCTTCCTGGCACGAATTTCCCGTGGCCGCACGATTCGCGAGTTCTGCCTTGGCGTCATGCTGATTCCAGCAGGCCTGTCCACCGTCTGGTTCGCCATCTTTGGCGGCACCGCGATCAAGTTCGAGCAGGACGGTCGTTCCATTTACGGCGAGGGTACCTCGGAAGAGCAGCTCTTCAACCTGCTGCACCAGCTGCCTGGTGGCTTCTACATTGGTATTTTCGCGGTGATCCTGCTGGGTACGTTCTTCATCACCTCGGCTGACTCGGCTTCGACCGTGATGGCGTCTATGTCGCAGAACGGTAAATCGGATGCGAACCCATGGATCGCAGCTGTCTGGGGCCTTGGCACCGCGTTCGTTGGCCTGACGCTGCTGATCGCTGGCGGCTCTGACGCACTGGGCGCGCTGCAGTCTGTGACGATTGTTGCGGCAACCCCGTTCTTGCTCATCCTGATCTTGCTGATGTTCGCGATTGTGAAGGACGTGTCCAACGACACTATTTACCTGGACAAGAAGGAACAGGATCGCTTCAACCGCCAGTTGGCTATTGAACGCCGTATGCACCGCGACCAGCTCGAGCTTGATAGGAAGAAGGAGCAGGTCAAGCGCATGTTGCGTCCGCGTAACTAAGCTCTGACATCCTGCGGTGAATACCGCTCATGGCCCCGATATGACCCGAAACATGGGTTGTGTCGGGGCCATAACTTATGCTTAAGGGCATGACTTCTGCGAAGACTCAAAAAAATATCCTTGTGTGCGTTGCGTGGCCATATGCGAACGGCCCCCGCCACATCGGCCACGTAGCTGGTTTCGGGGTACCTTCTGACGTGTTTGCGCGCTATCAGCGTATGGCTGGCAACAACGTCCTGATGGTCTCCGGCACCGACGAACACGGGACCCCGCTGTTGGTGCAGGCGGACAAGGAAGGCGTGAGCGTCAAGGAGCTCGCAGACCGCTACAACGAACAGATCGTGCACGACTTGGCCGGTTTGGGTCTGTCCTACGACCTGTTTACTCGCACGTCGACTCGTAACCACTATGCCGTGGTGCAGCAGCTGTTTAAGGGACTGTACGCCAACGGTTACATGATCAAGGAGACGACGCAGGGCGCGATCTCTCCTTCGAATGGCCGTACGCTGCCGGACCGCTACATTGAGGGCACCTGCCCAATCTGCGGCGCGACTGACGCTCGTGGTGACCAGTGCGATACCTGCGGTAACCAGCTGGACCCAGCAGATCTGATCAACCCTGTCTCCAAGATCAACGGCGAGACGCCGAAATTTGTTGAGACCGAGCACTTCATGCTAGACCTCCCGGCGCTGCACGACGCGTTGAAGACGTGGCTGAGCACCCGTGAGAAGTGGCGCCCGAACGTGCTGAAGTTCTCGTTGAACCTCTTGGAGGACATGCGTCCGCGCGCAATGACGCGTGACATCGACTGGGGCATCCCTATCCCGGTCGAGGACTGGCAGGACAACCCATCGAAGAAGCTCTATGTATGGTTTGACGCGGTGGTCGGCTACTTGTCTGCCTCGATTGAGTGGGCGGAGCGAAGCGGTAACCCGGATGCGTGGAAGACGTTCTGGCAGGACCCAGAAACGGCGAGCTACTACTTCATGGGCAAGGACAACATCACGTTCCACTCACAGATCTGGCCAGCGGAGCTGCTCGGCTACGCGGGCAAGGGCTCGCATGGTGGGCAAGAACACGAGCTGGGCACCCTGAATCTTCCGACTGAGGTTGTGTCCTCGGAGTTCCTGACCATGTCTGGTTCGAAGTTCTCGTCTTCGAAGGGCGTAGTCATCTACGTCAAGGACTTCCTGAAAGAGTTCGGTGCGGACCCGTTGCGCTACTTCATTGCGGTGGCCGGACCGGAGAACAACGACACGGACTTCACCTGGGACGAGTTCGTGCGCCGTGTGAACAACGAGCTGGCGAATGGCTGGGGCAACCTGGTCAACCGCACTGTGTCGATGGCGCACAAGAACTTCGGTGAGGTTCCAGAACCAGGAGAGCTCGCCGAAGTGGACGAGAAAATCCTTGAATTGGCGGAATCCACGTTTGTTTCCGCAGGCAAGGACTTGGCTGAGGCTCACTTCAAGAGCGCGATCACCAAGACCATGCACGTGGTTGGGGAGACCAACGCGTACATCGCGGACCAGGAGCCGTGGAAGCTCGCGAAGGATCCGGACCAGCGCACTCGTCTGGCGACGGTTCTGTGGACCGCACTGCAGGTGGTCAGCGACTGCAATGCGATGCTGACCCCGTTCCTGCCGCACACGGCGCAGAAGGTACACGAGACCCTCGGCCGGACTGGTGTGTGGGCCGCAGAGCCGTCCATCGTTGAGGTTCGCGATGACGCTGACTACGATCTCGTCGGCGTCGGCCTGCCGGAGCGCGGCCAGACCTACCTCACCATCACCGGCGACTACTCCGAGCAGCAGGCGACATGGAAGCGCGTGCCAATGGAGCCCGGCGTGGCACTGTCGAAGCCGAAGCCACTGGTGGCGAAGCTCGATCCGGAGCTCGGGGAGACCGGCCCGGAGTGGGCGCCTGTGCAGTAACGCTGCGGCAGCGCTAGAGTGCTTCGAGTGTTTGCTCTTGTACTTTTCGTCGCTGTCATTAGTGCCTCACTGAATTTGCGTGCGGGCATTGCCTCCGTCGGGTCTGTACTTGACCAGGTCATCGCATACTATGACGCCCCGGCATGGGTCGGTGGCGTCATCACGGCGATCCCCGGCACGCTCTTCTTCCTGGTCGGTATCTGTGCGGTACCGATTGCGCGGCGGTTTGGCCTCACCCCCGTCATTCTGGGCGCTGCGGGGTTGCTGACCGCGGGCTTGGGCTTGCGCCCCTTCGCACCCGATATCGCGATGTTCTTACTCGCGACGGTGGGCGCGGCCGGCGCCATCGCACTTATGAACGTGTTGCTGCCTGCGTGGATCAAGCAGCACGGTGGGCGCTACATCGTCGCCCTGACTACGGTGTACTCCGTAACCCTGGGCTTATCGTCGGCGGCTGGCCCGCTCAGCGCGTTGGTGACACCCTCGTGGCAGTCGGCACTCGGCCTGTGGGCGGTGACGGCTGTCGTGCAGCTGGCGGTTTGGGTATTTGTGCTCTTCAAATTCGGGAGGGACATCCCCGGGAGCAAGGCTTCGACCCCGCAGGACGGCGCGGTTGCTACGCCAGAAGCGCCGGTGTGGAAGTCGCTCACTGCGGTGGCCTTGATGCTCTTCTTCGGGTTGCAATCAACCAGCGCGTATATCCAGATGGGGTGGTTGCCCGCCATTTTCATTGACGCCGGGGTTGCCCCTTCCACCGCAGCCACGGGACTGGGGCTGCTTGGCGCGGTAGGCATGGTTGGTGGGCTTGTGCTGCCGACGGTCATCTCTCGCGCGCGGACGCTGACGCCGCTGGTGGTGCTGTTTGCGCTCTCGACGGCCACTGGGTATCTCGGTTTGTACTTCGCACCGGCAGCATCACCGCTGGGCTGGAGCTTCCTCCTGGGCTTCGGCGGGTGCTGCTTCCCGCTAGCAATCGCACTGATCCCGGCGCGCACACGCGACCCGCTAGTCACTGCACGGCTGTCGGGTTTTGTGCAGCCGGTCGGGTACGTGCTCGCGGCAACGGGGCCGCTGCTCATTGGCGTGGCCTATGGGCGGATCGGGGAGTTCCAGCCGATCCTGATCGCGTTAGTCATCATGGCGTTGGTCATGGGGGCTGTTGGCATCGTGGCGGCGCGTCACGTCGTTATTGACGACGAGCTTAGTGTTGCAAGCCGCTGAGGAACTGCTCCAGGAACGTGGTGAGTTTGCCGGTTGCGTCGTCGTCGAAGCGGGCGTCGACAACCATGATGGGGGCGGTGTATTTGGGGGAGTTGGTGTCGGCATCGCGGACGACGACGAGGTCCGTGCCGTAGTCATCTTTCAGGAGTTTCCAGGTAAATCCGTAGTCGCGGACGAATGCGTCGCCGAGGGCGGTGCCGACGATACGGGCTGTGTCGCCGCGCGGGTAGCTGCGTTGTGCGTCGCGGGGAAGTGCAAGGAAATCCTCGAGTAACCCTTCGAACCGCTCGATGATTACTCGTGCAGGGCCATTGAGCCCCTGCGCCGCTGCCTCGGCGAGTGCGTTGTCGGTGCTGGTTTGGGTCTGTGCGTCAATCGCGTGGAATGTCATAGGCTCTATCGTATGAGCAAAAAGAAACCTCGCCCGACACCAGTACCAGCAGCCCCTATACCAGGGCTTATCGACGCCCACACCCACCTAGCCTCTACCGGAGCCACCACGCAGGCGGATATCGATGCGACTATGGAGCGTGCGTTGAGCGCCGGTGTGGAGCGGGTATGCACCGTGGGCGATGGGCTCGCGGAAGCAGAGCAGGCGCTTGCCGCCGCGCACATGCATGAGGGCGTGTTCGCAGCGTGCGCGATCCATCCGACGCGAGCCGCCGAGCTCGACGACGCGACGCGGGAACGGCTCACGCAGATGGCCTCGGACGCTCGGTGTGTTGCGGTGGGGGAGACAGGCATCGATACGTATTGGATCCGCCACGACGCCGAGAACACCGCTGACCTTGCCACGCAAGAAGAGGCGTTTCGTTGGCACATTCAGCTCGCCGTGGACTCCGGCAAGGCATTGATGATCCATAACCGTGAGGGGGATGCGGACATGATGCGGATTCTCGCGGATGCGCCGAAACCGGAGCATGTGATTTTGCACTGCTTCTCCTCGCCCCTTGACGTGGCGCGGGAGGCGATTGAGCGTGGCTATGTGCTCTCCTTTGCTGGCAACGTTACGTTTAAGCGCAATGAGGAGCTGCGGGAGGCGGCGGCTCTGGCGCCGGTGGGCCAGCTGCTCATCGAAACCGATGCGCCGTATATGACTCCGGAGCCGTTTCGAGGTTCGCGCAATGAGCCATCGCTGATTGGGCATACGGCACACGTGGTTGCGCAAGCTCGGGGAGTGGACGTCGAGACGCTGGCGAGCGAGGTATCCGCTACCTTCGATCGCGTCTATGGTCTGGGATGATGCTGTGCACGTGTCCGGGAACACACTGAGCGCAAGCAAGCATTGTCGCAGGTCGGCTGTGAGTGGTGTGAATCGCGTGGCGCGAGTGAACGTGTCCACCATGGTGTGCAAACATGTGCTGGTAAAACGGTAGAAGTTACCGTATTGTTATCGAAGTATTATTTCGTGACGAAGGGGAATGACGCTTTATGGGCTCGCGTATCCAGCACAACAACACCGCAACGAAGCGAATCGCCGTCGGGGCACTCGCAGGTGTTGTCATTGCAGCCGGTACCACCACGGCGCTCGCCGCGCAGAAGGACGTCACAGTGGACGTCAACGGTGAGGCGACCTCGCTGAAGACCTTCTCGGGTGACGTCGCGGGTGCGTTGCAGGCTGCGGGCGTTGAGGTCAAGGACAGTGACGTTGTGTACCCGGCGCCTGCTGAGAAGCTGTCGAACGGCGATACCGTGACCGTTCGTACTGCGAAGCCAGTCGCCGTCGTCGTCGACGGGGTGGCAAAGGAAATCACCTCGACAGCGCTGACTGTTGGGGAAGTCATGGACGAGGTGGGTGTGTCCCCGGCTTCCTCGTCGGACCTGGACAAGGACACCAAGCTTGTCGACGGCCTCAATGTCGACGTGACCACCCCGAAGATCATCGCGATCAATGACGGCGGGAACGTGACCTACGCGTCGGTTGCGAAGAAAACCGTAGGCGAGCTCCTCGCGGACCGTGGCATCACCTTCGACTCCGATGATCGTTTGAACCACCCGCTTGATGCCGCGGTGTACCCGAACATGGAGATCGTGCTCGACCGCGTCAACGTGGTGAAGCGTGCTGAGGTCCTGCCAATCGAGGCACCGGTTGAGTACGTCGATGATGAAGAGCTGGAAACCGGCAACGAAGAGGTGCTGGAGGAAGGCAAGGACGGGGAGAAGGAAATTCTCCACGAGACCGTTCTGGTCAATGGCAAGGTTGAATCCGAGGGCATTGCAGGTGAGCGCGAGGTTCGTGCGCCGAAGGCGGCGAAGGTGCGACGCGGTACCAAGGAGTCAGCGAATGCTCCCGCAGTAGCAGCTGGTTCGGTATGGGACACGTTGGCGCAGTGTGAGTCTGGCGGCAACTGGTCCATCAACACGGGTAATGGCTACCACGGCGGCTTGCAGTTCTCTGCGTCGACGTGGGCAGCGTACGGAGGCACCCAGTACGCGCCGACCGCTGACCAGGCGACCCGCGAGCAGCAGATCGCAATTGCCCAGAAAACGCAGGCATCCCAGGGGTGGGGTGCGTGGCCTGCATGTACCGCGCGGATGGGGTTGCGCTAACCTCGTCAGGTATGAGCGAATCCCAACTGCTTGGCCCGGTAGAAATCCGTGAGCTTGCGGCTGCACTAGATGTCACCCCAACGAAACGGCTGGGGCAGAACTTCGTGCACGACCCGAATACCGTGCGGCGTATCGTTGCCGCAGCGGAGCTTTCCCCAGACGACCGCGTGGTCGAGGTCGGTCCTGGTCTCGGGTCGCTGACGCTTGGCCTGCTCGATGAGGCGGCGCACGTGACCGCGCTCGAGATCGATGACAGGCTGGCACAGCAGCTGGGTAAAACGGTGGAGCTTCGAGCACCTTCGGCCGCGCACAAGCTGGATATCGTGCACATGGACGCGCTGAAGACTACGCAGCGTGATGTTCCCGGGGAGCCAACGGCTCTCGTTGCGAACCTGCCGTACAACGTTTCGGTGCCGGTGTTGTTACACCTGCTTGCGGAGTTCCCTTCCATTCGCCGCGTGCTCGTGATGGTGCAGAAAGAGGTCGCTGACCGCCTTGCCGCGAAGCCAGGCACGAAGATTTACGGCGTGCCTAGCGTAAAAGCGGCGTTTTATGGCGAGGTGTCGCAGGCAGGGACCATCGGCAAGCACGTCTTCTGGCCGGCTCCGAATATCGAGTCCGGGCTTGTTCGCATCGACGTCGATCCCGAGCGCGACCGCAGCGTGCGCGACAAGGTCTTCCCACTTATCGACGCCGCCTTCGCCCAACGCCGCAAGACGCTGCGCTCAACGCTCGCGTCGGTGTACGGTTCCCCCGCGGAAGCCGAGTCTGCGCTGCGGGCGGCCGGTATCGATCCTGGACTGCGTGGTGAGAAGCTCGGGGTGGAGGACTTCGTCAGGCTGGGGGAGGCCCGATGAGCAGCAGCACGCGGGAGATTGTTGCATCAGCGCCCGGCAAAGTGAACCTGCACCTCGGCGTCGGCAACGCGCGTGCCGACGGCTACCACGAGTTGGTAACGGTTTTCCAAGCCGTTGAGCGCCGCGAGCGAGTTCGCATCGTCGTCGAGGATGAGGCGGCATGCGTCGAATCTGGCTCCGTGGTCGTTGGGATGCAGACGCACTTCCACGTGGACGTACCGGACGAGGATATCGATACGCCTCGAAACCTGACGTGGCGTGCGGTCGATGCCGTCGTCGACGCCGTGCGGGCCCGCAGTGGCGTGCAAGGATTGTCGTTGCCGAAGGCGAAGCTGGTCGTCGACAAGCATGTGTTTGTGGCAGGCGGGATGGCTGGCGGCTCCGCAGATGCCGCGGCTGGGCTCGTCGCAGCGAACGCCTACGTGGAGCGGTACTGCGGTGAGCGGCTCAGCGAAGAAGATCTTTACGACCTTGCAGCCGGGCTGGGAGCGGACGTGCCGTTCGCACTCCACGGCCACACAGCGCTTGGCACCGGGCGTGGCGACGCCCTCGTTGAGGTCCTCGGACGTGGCACGTACTGGTGGGTGTTTTGCAACCCGAAGATTGGGATTTCGACGGGCAAGGCCTTCGAAACACTCGATGATCTGCGCCACGACAACCCGGCGCTCGTACCGCATTTGGACACGGCCGCGCTGTCGCAGGCACTCGTGACGGGCGACCCGCGCGAGCTAGCGAAGCACCTGCACAACGATTTGGAAGCTGCAGCGGTGGCGATGCGCCCACGCATCGCAGCCCTGATCACACGCATCGAATCCGAAACTGAACTTGTAGCCCGAGCGATCGTTTCCGGGTCCGGGCCGACGATCGCCGCACTGTGCTTCGACGAAGAAGCCGCGCGGACCCTCGAAACGGTGCTGCGTGACAGCGTCGAGGGCGTCGAGGTGTTCTGTACTTCCGGCCCGTCTGCGGGGGCGCAACTCGAGGCGTAGGCTACGATGGGTTTGCTATGGCGAACCTGATCAACCTCGAAAACGTATCCAAAACCTGGGGCTTAAAAACACTGCTCGACGGTGTCTCCCTCGGAATCCAGACCGGCGATCGCATCGGCATCGTGGGCGTCAACGGCGGCGGGAAAACAACGTTGCTTGAGGTGCTCACCGGCATCGAAGCCCCGGACAGCGGGCGCGTGTCGCACAACTCTGACCTACGCATGGCGGTGGTGACACAACGCTTCGAAATTCACGACGACGCCACCGTCGGCGACGTCGTCGTCAAACCCTTGGGTCTCGAGACGTACGAGTGGGCGTCGAATAGCAAGGTGCGAGAGGTTCTCCAAGGAACAGGCGTGGCTGCCCTCGGGCTGGACACCCCGGTCGGGGAGCTTTCTGGTGGTGAGCGGCGCCGCGTGAGCCTCGCCGCGGCCCTTGTGCAGGACTTGGATCTCGTCGTGCTTGACGAGCCGACGAACCACCTTGACGTCGAGGGCGTGCAGTGGCTGGCATCCCACCTCATGCAGCGCAAACTCGCAGTCGTGGTGGTTACGCACGACCGCTGGTTCCTCGATACCGTCGCTACGCTGACCTGGGAGGTCCACGACGGCACCGTCGACGTCTACGAGGGTGGCTACAATGACTGGACGTTCGCCCGCGCCGAGCGTGCCCGCCAGGCCGACGCCATCGAGCAGCGTCGTCAGAACTTGGCGCGCAAAGAGCTCGCGTGGCTGCGCCGAGGCGCCCCCGCACGCACGTCAAAACCGCGCTACCGCATCGAAGCAGCCGAAGCTCTCATCGCGAATGTCCCGCCACCACGCGACAAGGTCGAGCTGATGGCGTTTTCCAAGCAACGCCAGGGCAACGTCGTCATCGAGTTTGAGGACGCCCGTATCGACGCTCCTGACGGGCGCACGCTCGTCGACCACCTCACGTGGCGGCTCGCGCCGGGCGAGCGCATCGGCCTTGTTGGTGTCAACGGTTCCGGAAAGACGACGTTGCTGCGGACGCTTGCCGGTGACTACCCGCTTGCTGCCGGCAAGCGCATCGAAGGCCTGACCACACGGATTGGGTGGCTGCGACAGGAACTCGACGACCTCGACCCAACGAGGACGGTGCTCGACTCTGTGGAGGATGTCGCGCACTACATCACGTTGGGCAAGAAAGAGGTTTCGGCCTCACAGCTCGCGGAGCGCCTCGGGTTCAGCCCGAAGCGCCAGCGCACACCTGTTGGGGACCTCTCCGGCGGTGAGCGTCGTCGGCTCCAACTGACGCGTGTGCTGATGAGCGAGCCGAACGTTTTGCTCCTCGACGAGCCCACCAACGACCTCGACATCGATACATTGCAAGAGTTGGAAGACCTGCTTGATGGTTGGCCAGGGACGCTCGTGGTGATTTCGCACGACCGCTACCTCATCGAGCGTATTGCAGACACCACGTACGCGTTGTTCGGCGACGGAACACTCAGCAACCTGCCGGGCGGGATTTCGCAATACCTCGAGCAGCGAGCTGCCATGGACACCCAAACGGGTCCACTCGATTTGGGGGAGAAGACCGAGAACGCCGAAAAAGCTGCTCCCGTGGAGGAGCCACGGCTTTCATCGCAGGAAGAACGTGAGATCCGGAAGCGGATGAAAGCGCTTGAGCGCAAGATCGCGACGGCAGAAACTCGTGCCAAGGAGTTGGAAGCGCAGATTGCCGACATGTCGGGTGAAGACGCGCCGGATTTCGAAGCGATCGGCGCGAAGACGCAGGAATTGCAGCGCACCAACGATGGCCGCGATGAGCTAGAGATGGAGTGGCTTGAGCTTGGGGAGCAGCTCGAGCACTAAATTGGGTACCCGTTATTGATCTTCTCGATCAGGTCGTTCACAATACGACCCTGCTCGAGAAGTGCTTCCTGCAGGTAGTCGGACGCCTCGTGGCGCTTTTCTTCGCGCAGCAGCTCCACAATGTGCTCGTTGACGGAGATGAACTGGCGGTTAAACGACGGCTGCTGCTGAATAATCGGAAGCGTTGCCAAGCGCATGAACGCGTCAAGCTGGTCCATGGTGTCGCCGAGGGTCTTCGAGCCCATTGCGGAGAGCACCACGTGGTGGAAAGCCTGGTTCACGGCCGTCAGCAGGTCATCGTCGTCCTGAGCGATTGCCTCGCGGGCTTCAGTGTTGAGTTTTTCGAGACGGTCAACATCGAGCTCTTCGCCCCAAAGGAGAGCCGCAGGCTCGATTGCGGCGCGCGCACGGTAGGTGTCAGTGACGAAGTCCGGGGAAGGAGTGGCGAGGAATACGCCACGGTTCGGAATGCGCTCACAAAGACCTTCTGACGTAAGCATTGCAAATGCTTCGCGGAGGGTATTTCTGGATACCTCGAAACGCTCAGCGAGGGCAACCTCGTTGAGCTTCTGGCCTGGGGAGAACTCACCACGCGAAATCGCGCGGCGGACCTCAGAGGCAACGTTTTGAGCAAGCATGGCATCCGTAAGTGTAGAACTATTTATTTAAGCTAGTCAGCAATGGTAAATAGAACCATCGGCCGACAACTGTTACGAGTATAACGCATCTATTGTTGAACAATTAACTGAGCAGCTTCGTAGCCAAAAGCGTCGGCTGACAACAATGCGAGATATGCGTAGGGTGGTGGCATGATTTTGATCAACGTTCGTTACAAGCCACTGCCAGAATACGTCGAGACATTTCGTCAAGAGGTAGAGGAATTCACCAACGCAACCCGCGCAGAGCCGGGCTGCATCTTCTTTGACTGGTACCGCAGTGAAGAGGATAAGAACGAATACCTGCTCATCGAGGCATTCCACGACGATGCCGCGGAAGCGCACGTGAACTCCGATCATTTCCGCGCCGCCCAGGAGCTGTTCCCGAAGATTCTGAAGGAAACCCCGACCATCATCAATACCCTGATCGAGGGTAAGACCGAGTGGGATACCATGGCTGAATTCAAGGTGGACTAGCCGAATCGGCTTAATTTCTCCCCGCTTTATGGGTACGGTTAGTACCTATGAGTGAAGAGAAGAATTCCACCAAGCCCCCGAAACTTTCCAAGAAGGCGTACGAGAAAGAACTCGTACGCCTTCAAGCTGAGTTGGTGGCAATGCAGCAGTGGGTCGTCAAGACCGGAGCGCGTGTTGTCATCGTGATGGAGGGGCGCGACGCGGCAGGCAAAGGCTCCGCAATTAAGCGCATCACCCAGTACCTGAACCCGCGCACCTGCCGTATTGAGGCGCTGCCGAAGCCAACTGAGCGCGAGCAGACGCAGTGGTACTTCCAGCGCTACGTCGAAAAGCTCCCCTCCGCAGGCGAGATCGTCATCTTCGACAGGTCCTGGTACAACCGAGCAGGCGTCGAGCGTGTTATGGGCTTCTGCACCTCAGAAGAGTACCGCCGTTTCCTGCACCAGACCCCGATCTTCGAGCGTCTCCTTGTTGAGGACGGCATCATGTTGCGTAAGTACTGGTTCTCCGTTTCGGATGAAGAGCAGTACAAGCGCTTCCAGTCGCGCCGGAACGATCCGCTCCGCCAGTGGAAACTCTCGCCAATGGACCTCGAGTCCATTACAAAGTGGGAGGACTACTCCCGAGCCAAGGATGAGATGTTTATCCACACGGATATTCCTGCGGCGCCGTGGTACACGGTTGAGTCGGAGGATAAGAAGCGCTCGCGCATCAATGTGATTTCTCACCTCTTGTCGACGATCCCCTACGAGCACATTGACCCTGATCTGCCAGAGATCCCTGAACGCCCAGCAATTATCGACTACGAGCGACCTCCGCGCGACGAGTTCCGTTACGTGCCCGATGCTGCTGCAAAGCTGGAACTCTCCAAGGTGAGCAGCAAGAAAAAGAAGAAGGGCAAGAAGAACTCCTAGTTTGGTGTGTTGCCCAAATGGAGAAACCCAGCCATACCATGAGGTGGCTGGGTTTCTTGTTTTGCGGTCTGTATATCTCTGTATATCAAGGAATCGTTGGTAGCTGGATCCCGAGAATCGTCCCTGCGCCCTGGGCGAGTGCGGCGACGGTCATTACGACGCCAGCGATCGCCATGAGTGAAGTGATCACCGTGGTGATGTGTCCGCCGACGTTATCGACGGCGCTCATACGAGCTTCCCGAGCATCGCCTGGAAACCTGGCTGGCTCGCTGCAAATGCAAGGCCACCGAGGGCCGCGATTGCGGCAAGCACGATTCCGACGATCGCGCCGGTTCCAAGGCTTGATCCTTCCGGCGTGGGAGTGGGCGTCGTCTGTGCGGGAGCATCCTTGAATTTCAGTGCAAGGGCTACCTTGGAATCCGCGAAAGGCTCACCGGCCTTGTACTGCTTATCGAAGATCGCGGAGCCGTCCTCTGTCAGTTTGGTCGGGGTGAAGGTCGCAGCGAATTGGTTGTTCTTGTTAGCCTTCAGCGGCTGTTGGACGTCGAACTCGACGATGCGCTTATCGTCGCCGGTCAACGTGGTGGTCTCTGCACCGGGCATAGCGCCCTTGCGGACATAGTCTGCCTGGAGGAACCCTTTAGCGCCTTCGATGACGACCTTGAAATCAGACAGCTGGATATCCATCGCACCGTGGTGTGCGTTGATACTGATAGCGCCGTCGAGGTCTATGACCCCTTCGCCAGTTGCCGTGAGCTTGGACTCCTTTGCATTTACTGGCAAGGCGAAGTCAACCAGCTTGCTCGCGTCAAGTACCTTTTCTGCCCCATCGGACGCCGTGATGGTTGCTGCGGCAAACGGCTTCTGGATGTAGCTCAGGAATGATCCCTTGATGTTCCAGTTTGCGTGCCCGGACTCGAGCGTTGGGGCTTCCGCGAATGCGCTCGGCGCGACGAGGACAGTAGAAGCAAGGAAGGCAGCGGTGAGGGTTGCCAGAGTGGTGGAGCGAGACATGTACGTCCTTTCATGAGTAATCGCAACCACACCGAATGGTGAGGTTAGGCTAACCTTAAATATTGGTTGGGGTTTGGTCAACGGCCGGGGGTAATGGGGCTAGGTCGCACCTGTCATAGGGGAGCAGTTCACCTCATGAGGCGCGATGAAAACACGATTTCCGTCGTGCAGGACCGTGATAGGCCAGTCGTAGACCTCGCTCAGAATGTGGTCCTGGTAGACCTCGGCCACCGGCCCCGCTGCCGCAACAGCCCCCTGCTTCAAGCACACCACGTGGTCGCAGTACCGCGCAGCAAGCTGAAGATCGTGGAGCACGACGATCACGGTCGCGCCATCACGTGCCAAGGTGCGGGCGACGCCCATCGTCTGCTCTTGGAAGCGCACGTCCATCGCGGCAGTTGGTTCGTCGAGAAACACCACAGGTGTTCGCTGTGCCAAGACTCTGGCAAAGGCCACACGGGCGCGCTCACCACCGGAAAGTGTGAGCATCTCTCGTTCCTGGAGGTGCGTGATGCCCGTCGCGGCGAGCGCTTCGTTGACGATGGTGGCGTCGTCAGGCTGAGTGCCCCACGGATGGCGCCCCATCTCGACGACGTCGCGCACCAAGAACGAAAAGGCGACACTGACATCCTGAAGCATGACGGCACGCGTCCGAGCGAGTTGATGAGCGGTGCACCCAGATGCATCCTGACCCGCAAGCTGGATGCTTCCGCTCGAGAGGGATGTATCGCCGGAGAGCGCAGCGAGCAATGTTGACTTGCCAGCTCCGTTGGGGCCGATGAGACCGGTGACCTCTCCACTCTGCGCGGACATGCTGACATCGTGGAGTATTTCGCGCCCCTGTCTATGGACTGTGACATGTGAAGCGGTAACTGTCATTGTGCATGCCCCTTTCGCATCATCTGCCGCAGCAGGAAGAAGAAGGTCGGCCCGCCAATCAGCGCTGTGAAAATACCGATTGGCAGGTCAGCGAATGGAATGATTGTGCGGGAGAGGATATCGCCAGCACCGATCAAAAGCGCGCCACCGAGTGCAGAAGCCGGGACAAGCACCGTATTGGACGGGCCGACCGCAGTGCGCACGATATGTGGGACGACGAGTCCTACGAACCCGATCAACCCAGCGAAGGAGACTGCTGCGGCTGTAAGCAATGTCGATAGTGCGATCGCCAACATGCGCAGGCGTGCGACGTTGATGCCTACATGGAATGCAGCTTGGTCGCCCAAAGCGAGGATGTCGAGCTTGCGCACAAAACACATGGCACATGCCAATGCGAAGGTGACGACGGCAGCTACCACCCCAGTTTGCGCCCAACTCGCCCCAGCGAGACTGCCCATCTGCCAGAAAACGATCTGTTCCCGCGCCGTGGTAGGGGCGATGAATGTGAGTGCTGAAATGCATGCGCCGCAGATAGCGTTCGCTGCGATGCCTACTAGAACCAGGTTCAGGACGCGGACTCTGCCACCTGAACGCGCTAGCTGGTACACCACCACGGTGACGAATATGCCCGTTGCGAACGCGAAGATCGGCACGGTCATCGTTCCGAATGTGGTGATGCCGAATACGGTGGCGATAGCTGCGCCTACACCTGCCCCGGTGCTGACGCCAACGACGCTTGGTTCTGCTAGGGGGTTGGCAAATACGGACTGCATGAGCGCCCCGCCTGTTCCCAGTGCCGCGCCGACGCAGAGTCCTAGAACGAGCCTCGGGATGCGGATTTGCCACAATACTGATGCTTCGAGTGTGGACGCTGACATTGGCCCTGCGGTAAGGATCGGCCAGAGCTCGCCGGGGGAGAACTCAAACTGGCCTACAACGAGAGAGGCAATGGCCGTGAGCACTAGCAGGGAAGCGGTGGCTGCGAAAAGCACAATTCTTCCAATGCGTCGTGCATGGATTGCTCCGTGGTGCTCGCTCATAGCTGCTCTCCGTAGAGAGCGTGCGCCGCGCGCAGCAGCAGTTCGCCAGTTTGAGGTCCGAACGCAAGTGAGTCACCGTCGGGAAGCGCCAGGACTCGCCGGTGCTGCCCCGCGGTGGTTTGTGCGACGCCGGGACGTTGGAGGAGGCCTTCAATATCGCCTGTGGACTGGAGCCCACCGTTCATCATGACGAACACTTCGGGGTTTACCTCGGCGAGCGCCTCAGGGCTTGCAGGCGAAGGCTGACCGATGCCGTGCTCGGAATTGACGTCCCTGCCACCTAGAGCAGTGATGAGTTCTTCAGTTCCTTCTTCACGCCCGAGTAGATAGAAGACGCCACCGGTGCCGCGAGCATACAAAAACGACATTCGCAGTGGTTCTTCAGGTGCCACCGCAGCGATTGCGTCGAGCGCTTGCTGGACTTCTTTCTCGCTGCGTTCGGCGAGGAGGCGGCCTGCCTCAGGCTCACCGACGAGGGTTGCCACATTAGTGATGTCCTCCGCGATCGAGGCCAGCGAACGCGTCGGCTCCAGCATCACAGTGGTGATACCGGCTGCCCGTAGCTGGTCGATCGCCTCAACTGGTCCTACTGAGCGGTCGACAAGCACCAAGGTGGGACGAAGATTCAGAATGGCCTCGACGTTGAGCGAATGCCCGTTTTCCGTGACTACGGGCAGATGCGCAAGCGACGGCTCCGAGGAACTTACGGTCCGCCCGACGATGTTGTCTGCCATGCCGACACCACGAAGCGTCTTGGTGAATGTGCCGTATAGGTCCAGTGCAAGGATGCGGGAGGTATCAGTAATGGTGACGTCGTAACCGTCCGCATCGGTCACTTCGACGGGCAGAGCTTGTTCCCGTGGCGTATCGATTGGCTCGACCTCGGAGATCTCAGAGACCATCGAAACCCCTTGCGCCTGGTGTGGGTCCCCGTTTGTCTGCAGCGACTCCGCGAGCTCGTTGGTGGTGTGTTGTGTTGGGTTGTCCCACTCCGCACACCCGCCGAGGCTCAGCGTTATCGCAGTCGCGGTAACCAAGGAAAGAGTGGTTTGCAGCATTTTCATAGTGTCATATCTCCCTATCCAATGACCGCGAATCTGATGAGCGCACCGCCTGCGCCAAGCAGCGAGGCAATGAGCACCAAGAGCGTCGCGACGGTCGCGTCATCCCAACCATCCGCCCCTGTACGCGAATTGGGCGCGGTGTTTTTAATCTGGAACTTTCCGCCTTCTGGCTGATCAGAGGACGAAACAGTTGCGTCCCCCAAATGCTCGTCGAGAACGCTTCCGCGGGAAGGCGTAGACGAGGATGTTGTAGACTTCCGAAGTTTCGCGCGAGCGTCGGCCCCCGCCGCATTGTTGGATGGAGAGGACGCCCCTCCGATGGAGCCCTGGCCTTCGGCGCAGTTAGCCGATCCGCCGAGTTGAGCGGTGAAGTGAATTGTGTCGAGCGGATCGCCAGGAGGGTAGAACTGCCCAAACGCTTCCGAACCTGTGCTCGTAAGCGTTGCTTCTGCTGTACCGGTTACCGCAGAGTCGCTCACATCGAGGTTCGTGAAAGTGAGGTCTGCGATGGCGATGCGCCCGTAGTCGCGGGGGTCGCCTTCCATGGTGTTCGACGTCGCGTTGAGGATCAGCTGGCCGGTATTGCCGGAGAACTGGATTTCCATGTTGGAAAAACGAGTGTCCAATACGCCCCCGTGCCCGGTAAAACGGATCGAACCGGGGTAGAGGATGGACCCCGACCGCGTCGCAGAATCAACTGCTCCCGAATTGCCGTTGAAAGTAAAGGTGTTACCGCTGTCTCCAACGCCTTGGAGCTCCCACTTTCCTTTCGCGATATTGCCACGGATGTATGTACGGAACGACTGCCGGATTCCCCACTGTGCCTCAGCAGAGGTGACTCCGTGTGAGGTGCCAGCATCACAGACGGTATTTGAAGATGCATTACCGCCTGACGGTGCTGTGGCTGAGGCATCGCGATTGCTGTGGGCCGATGCGTTGCTCGATGGGGAAGTCGGCGCTGATGCTTGGTTGCGCGCCGGGGCCGTGTTGGCAGCCGAAGCAGTCGTCCCCGGCGCCGTCGAAGAGCGGTTGGGACGGGCTGACTGTTGCGACGATGTAGCGCGCTCGTGTAACGACGTTGCGCTTCGCAAGACCTTGTCGGCGTTGGTAAACAGCCCGTTGACCTCGATGAGCGTGTCGTTTACCTGTCTGAGCCAGAAAGCCGGTCCGCTTGTCGCCTTTGAACGTGTGGCGCCACTGTGCCCCTGAGCAGCTGCGTTGCTATTGTCTCCTGATGGGGACCCGAGTGTGAAGTCCGGGACTGGTCCGGCACCCGAAGCCTCCGTGAGTGAGAGATCGATACTGATCGGGTCGAGGGGCTCGCCTGCTTCGTAGAATCCGGCGAAGATAGTTTCCCCAGAAGCGGTAAGTGAGGTGTGGCCGCTTATTGTCACTTGGCTTGCGGTGAAGTCCGGTGCGGCGTCAAGGGTGATGGTGGCCAGTACTTCTTTTTGTCCTTCTTCGACAGGGCCCACAGCTCCTGCGCCGACATACTTCCGTGTGCTGTAGTCCACCCGGAGTTCTGCGTTAGTGCCGTTGACCACCAAGATCGGGTTGCTGAGCGTCAGCTCGAGAGAGCCATCGTGGCCACTGAAGTGGACTGAGCCGGTGAAGTTGAATTGTCCGGAGGATGGGCCAGTAATCGCGGAGGATTCGGCTGGGAATTGGAATGCCGTCCCTGAGCGAGTTGCCCCTTCATCTGTGGAGATGGACCCCTTGGCGACGCCGGTTTCGATGTACTTACGGAACGATTCTCGCACACCCCAATCCATTGTTCCCGTGGATACAGTGCGGTGTGACGCGGTTTGTTCCTGTGCCGGAGCAGGGGGAGGGGTAATGAGGAGCGGGCTGAACGCTGTTGCTGCAAAGCCAAGCATGCTGGCAGAAGCGGCCAACGTGCATACGTAGCGGATAGACATAGTTCTTGGAAAATACTCTTCGTCGTCGGGATAAATGAGGGTAAGCTTACCTAATTAAAGTTAGGTGAGCATAGCCTTATGAAAGGGTGTTGTTGTGGTAGTGGACCAGGAGCCTGTAACCGAGCTCATTCCAGTCGTCTCAGAGGTGTCTCAAGGGCGGTTCGCGCCGTGGGAGCGTGCACTGTCGGCTGTAATTGCTGGCGTAGTGGTCTTTGGTGTGAGCGCCGGAAATCTGTGGGTAAGCTCCTTGGCCTGCTTGGGGTTGGTTGCACTAGTTTTTGCGCTGGCTGCGCTGCCGTCGCGACGTCGTTACCAGGCATCACCGCGCGGAGGTCGTCGCTCCGGGTTTCTCGTTGGTGTGGTGTGGGCTGGGGTGGTTGCAGTCTCGCTGGTGGTGTTGTTCGCCGTGCCTGAGCGCTACACCCTTACCGGGGGCGTGCTTGCCGCCTTTGTGGCGGCAAGTGCCGTGTGGGGTGTGTTTGCGTATCTCGACAGCAGTGACGCCAAGCGTCGAGGGCTAGTCGAGTCGTGATGTGAGCTCCTGGAACACCGCTTCATTCAGCGTGAAGACGTGCTTTGCTGTCTCGATGAGTTGGGTGCGTTCGTCGTCGCTCAGTTGCATGGCGTCCAGGGATGCTTTGTATTGCGCACGATATGGCGGGATTTTCCCAATCGCGGAAAAGTCGTAGAAGTTGAGGGCGTTATCGCCGAGGTTGTATTCGCGGCGAAATACCCGGGCAAGCGCCTGACCACCAGCGATGTCGCCGAGGTAGCGAACGTAGTGGTGTGCTATCACCTCGGGGCCGTTGTTGGGGGTGAGTGCGTTGAGTTCGGCAACGTAGCGTGACGTTGCCTCGAGTGGGTGATGGTGATTTTGCCAATCCGCGCCGAGTAGCGCTGTGAGGTCGGCGGAGATTGCGTCTACCCGCTCAAGTCTCGGGTCGGCGATCTGGGCTACGGCATGGTGAGTGGCTGTGCGGCGCACCGCGGCTTCGAGTGCGGAATAGATGTGGAAGTACTGCACGGTGAGCTCGGCGACGGCTGTTGCGCTGAGCTGACCTCCGCTGAGGTTAGACATGAAGCGGGAGGTCTCGGCACTTGCGTGTGCGGCTGTGGTCTGCTCCTTCAGGGCGACGGACAGTGGCATCTGTGTAGGGGCGATGAGGGTCATCGGTGACTCCGATCGTGCGTAGGTGGGGAGCGAGCGCTCCAAGCTGACGCACCAATAGTAAGGCAAGGCTTGCCTAAAGAAAATCGCCCAAAAGTTTAGGATTTATGCCTTGTATTTATTGCTCGTTTTATAACCGCGTGGCGTGGAAACAGTTTTGTCTCCGGGGATCCAGAATCGCCAGGGGGCATCAGCATTCTTCGAGATGCCAATACGGGGGCCACAAACCCACTCCGGGGGAGCGGTAGGTGCGGTCAAAGAGACGGATTTATGGTTGTCGGTGAGTTCAAACCCCAACGCTTCGCCCAGGTTTCCGGGACCACGCGCCAGGTTGTCTTCTTCGATGGGAAGGCGGTCGGGTTTTTGGCGGCGTCGATAGGCGATATCGTGGCCTTCGATGACCCTGCCTCCGCGCAGTAGGCATCCCTGGCCGATGCCCTCCGGTGCGCACACAATGTTGACGTTGTGGTGAATGCCGTACGAAAGATACACGTAGAAACGTCCGGGAGGGCCAAACATCGCAGCGTTTCGTGCCGTTTTGCCGCGATAGGTGTGCGCGGCGGCGTCTTCCTCGCCGAGGTATGCCTCGACCTCGGTCAATACGATGCTGACCCCGCCATGAGTGAGTGTGCACCCGAGTAGTTTCGGCGCGACGATGTTTGCGGGGCGGGAAAAGTCAATCATGGCCCCACCCTAACGAGAGTTCCCCAATGGTGGTTGAACGAAAGGGGGAAACACCACATGAAGTGTGGCTGGAGTTTGTTTTGTTATTTTTTTGCGTACGGTGAACACAGGAACGCTTTTCTACACGCCACTTAGTCTAAGGAGCATCATGGCAGGCAAGCGCAACTGGGCAGCAACAGCGTCGATCGCGGCAGCGTTGGGGGTAGGAACTGTTGCAGCTGTGGATCTGACTCAGAAGAAACACTCCATTCGAAGAATTTACCCAGTCTTGGGGCGTGCGCGGTGGGCACTCGAGAAGATTCGACCGGAGCTTCAGCAGTACTTTATTGAGCGTGACTGGGACGGCCGCCCATTCGACCGCCGCACTCGTAGTCTCATCTACTCGCGCGCGAAAGGGCAGACTTCGACCACTGCGTTCGGTACGCAAGAAAACGTCTACGAGCAGGGACACCGCTCCCTGGTGCATTCGATGCGCCCCGTAGATATGCCTGCGGAGTCGCCGCGCGTGCTGATTGGAGGCCCGCAGTGCTCCCAGCCGTACAGTGCAGCATTGCTGAACATCTCCGCTATGAGCTTCGGCTCGTTGTCTGGGCGCGCCGTCGAAGCGATGAACAAGGGAGCCAAGTTGGGCGGGTTCTACCAGGACACCGGTGAAGGCGGTCTGTCCCCGCACCACGAAAAGTACGGCGGTGACCTGGTGTGGGAAATCGGCACCGGGTACTTCGGCGCACGCACCCCGATGGGGGGATTTGATGCAGATACCTTCGCAGAGAAGGCAAAGCGGCCACAGGTGAAGATGACGCTGCTCAAGCTCTCACAGGGAGCGAAGCCTGGTTTGGGCGGTGAGCTGCCAGCCGCGAAGGCGACGAAGGAAGTTGCTGAAATTCGCGGGATCGAGGAGGGGAAGGCGTTCACGTCCCCAGGTGCGCACTCTGAATTTGATACCCCAATCGGCCTCCTGCACTTCATCGACCAGATGCGTACCCTCTCCGGGGGGAAGCCGGTTGGATTCAAACTGTGCATAGGCTCTCGTCGGGAATTCCTCTCGGTGTGCAAGGCCATGCTCGAGACTGGCATTCTGCCTGACTTCATCGTGGTCGACGGTTCCGAGGGCGGTACTGGCTCGGCGCCGAAGGAGTTTGAGGACCACGTGGGCCTGCCACTCACAGAGGGCCTGACGTTCGTGAATAATGCGCTGGTGGGCTGCGGCCTTCGCGACAAGATCAAGATCGGTGCTGCCGGCAAGATCGCCGCCGGCAACGACTTGGTGCGTCGCATGGTGCAGGGCGCGGACTTCCTGCTGAGCGCCCGCGCGATGATGATGGCCGTCGGCTGCGTGCAGGCAATGGAGTGCCACCTCGGTACGTGCCCGGCTGGTGTCGCGACGCAAGACCCGTGGCGTGAGCGTGGCCTGGATGTCGAGGACAAATCAATGCGCGTGATGCGGTACCAGAAGGCCACCGTTTCGTCAGCGCTGCGCCTCATGGCCGCGATGGGAGTGCAAGATCCGAAGGACCTGCGCCCCGAGATGATTCGCTGCAACGACGACTACGGGAAACCCCAGACGTACCGCGAGCGCTACGAGTGGCTTCGCGACGGTCAGCTTGTCGACGGCGACGTCCCGGAGAACTGGCGCGAGGACTGGGAATCTGCGAACGCGGAGTCGTTTCTAGCGAAAGGGAAGTAGTGCTTCGCTTCGGCGCGGAAAATTTGCCACAATAGGGGCATGACCCTAGATGAATCACAACGCGCGAAGGAACTGGCCGAGCTTGAGGAACGCCTCGAGCTCGGCCGTAAGCACCACGAAGAACTCATGGCGCAGATGAAGGCGAAAGTCCAGGAGTTCGAAGAGCGCCAAGCTGAGCTTGAGCGAGCTATTGCGGAGCGCAAGTCCGCAAAGTAAGCGCTATTGCTCACTGAGCCATGTAGCAAGTCGATGCACTGCTGCATGCTCAGCGTTGGTTCCGATGACCTCGTCTGCCACCTTCTTAAGGTCCGGGTGGGCGTTGCCCATCGCAACCGCTGTTCCAGCCGCCTGGAGTATTGTGTGATCGTTCAGGAAATCACCGATCGCGGCAGTTGCCTCCTGAGGCACGCCCAAGGCGTCCGCGATCGCCAGCAGCGCCTTGCCCTTGTCTGCCTCTGGGCTCATGATGTCGATCCAGTGCTGGCCACTAACTACGTGGTGTAGTCCAGGCGCGTGCGCCTGCACCCACGCCAGCGCGTCACGCTCTGCATCACCGTCCACGTAGAGTGCGACTTTCACGGGTTGTTCGAAGGGGACGTCGACAAGCGAATCCACGTTTGTGTTGGCGTGATAGTACTTTGCAATCTCCTGCTCGACTTCCTTGGATGCACCGCGCAGTGAGTAGGACTGCTCGGGAGTGCACAGCACTGCCGACGCCGAAAACGGCGCTGTTTCAAACGCGCGTAGAAACTCGCGTACTGGCTGCTCCGGCATGGCAGTCACGTCGATTATGCGGCCGTCGTGGAAGACAACGGAACCGTTCTCCGCGATGAACGTGTGAGGCTGATGAGTGGTGAACATGTCACGAAGCGTCGCGAGCTGGCGTCCCGATGCCGGCGTGACCAGGACTTCGCGGTCGTCGGCAAGGCGAAGGAGCTCCCAGAAGGCGTCGGGAATGCGCCCGTGTTCGTCGAGCAGGGTGCCGTCCATGTCGAGGGCGATGATCTTCGGGCAAGGCATAGATTCGTTTCCTCCAATGCGTTGATGTACGTGCACAGGGTACCGAAGGTAGTTTCGCGCCAGCTTGTCGACGCCACGTTGGACAAATACCGCCATCCAGCACCGGGGGTGTGTTTTGGGGGTGGGGTGTGGGTTTACGTGGCGTTGCACTACAAAGCCCACCTAAGGCGACTGATGTAACCATATCTCGCGGTGTGGGATGGTTTAGCTGGAGTATTTGTAACAAAGATGGACCAATACGCGCTACGATAATTCCTGTATTGGGGGTACGGCAGCTGTGTCATGTACCCCCAAGGCAAACGTTTCCCAATTGTTCAATTACCGCATGAAGAGGATGACTGTGTCTACGCCTACGAATACAACGCACCAACAGGACTGGAATCACAAGCTGACCCTGGCCCAGGAAATGCTTCCGCTCATCAGCCAGCTTCACCGTGAAAACAACGTTGTCACCTCGATTTTTGGCCGACTGCTGGTAGGCGTGACGGACATCGACATTATTAAGGCGCACCGGTACGCGCGTCGCATTGTGGAGAAGGAGCTTCCGCTCGAGGACACGTTGCCGGTGCTTCGTGAGCTTGTTCAGATGAACCTCGGCACGGCATCGATTGACCTTGGCCGTCTTGCCAGCGACTACAAGAAGTCCGGCGCGAGCGATCTGCGGGCATACTTGAACGAGGCGCTTGCCGACGTCGTAGATACGGACTCGGAGCTCGAGCCACGCGATGTTGTGCTGTATGGTTTCGGTCGCATCGGCCGCTTGTTGGCTCGCATTCTGATTGCTCGTGAGGCGATGTACGGGGGAGCGCGCCTGCGCGCCGTCGTCGTGCGGAAGAAGGGTGACGACGACATCGTCAAGCGTGCATCGTTGCTTCGCCGCGATTCGGTGCACGGCCCATTCGACGGCACTATCACTGTGGATCACGAGAAGGAAGTCATCTGGGCCAACGGGACGCCGATCCAGATGATCTACGCGAACGACCCGGCATCCATCGATTACACCGAGTACGGCATCAACGATGCGATCGTCGTTGATAACACCGGTGTCTGGCGCGATGAGGCTGGGCTGAGCCAGCACCTGAAGTCCAAGGGTGTCTCCCGCGTTCTGCTGACCGCTCCAGGTAAGGGTGATATTAAGAACATCGTCTACGGTATCAACCATGCTGACATTGCGGACGGCGACCAGATCCTGTCCGCGGCTTCGTGCACCACGAACGGTATTACGCCGGTGCTGAAGGTCATCAACGATCGCTACGGTGTGGTCCACGGCCACGTTGAGACAGTGCACTCCTACACGAACGACCAGAACCTGGCCGACAACTTCCACAAGGGGGACCGCCGCGGTCGCGCTGCTGGCCTCAACATGGTGCTGACGGAAACAGGTGCCGCAAAGGCTGTGTCGAAGGCGCTTCCCGAGTTCGAGGGCAAGCTGACCGGCAACGCGATCCGCGTTCCAACGCCTGACGTTTCTATGGCGGTGCTCAACCTTGAGCTCGAAACCGAGACGACAAAGGATGAGGTCAATAACTTCCTCCGTAAGGTCTCGACGGATTCTAACCTGCGCCAGCAGATTGACTACATCCAGTCGCCTGAGGTTGTCTCGACAGATCTGCTTGGTACCACGCACGCTGGTGTCGTTGACGGGTTGGCGACGATTTCGGCCGGCAAGCACCTCGTGCTCTACGTCTGGTACGACAATGAGTATGGCTACTCCCACCAGGTAGTGCGAGTTGTTGAGGAGATCGCGGGTGTTCGCCCGCGCATTTACCCCGCACGGACCGTTCCGGAGGATCTGAAGTAGTCATTTCTTTCCATGCCCCAGGCTGCACATGGCAGTTCCTGGGGCATGATGAGTTATTGGGGGGTGTACGTTTTGCGCTGGGAGTTCGCAAATTGACGTTCATACACTAAGTTAGAAGCGTACGTCTTTCGGTATGGGTGATTCGAAGAAGTGTAAGGCAGAGGCAATAGTGCGTCGAGGTAAGTGTAAAACCGGGCTCGCGGTCGCAGCGGCGACTTCAATCATGCTTGTGTCCGCAGGTATTGCTCCAACATATGCCCATGCCGAGCAAGATTCTCCGGAAGTGATCGACGAAGTTGCCGTCGATACTTCAAACTCGCTGGGGTTTGAGGAACTTCCGGAAGGGAAAGCGAAGCGCTCGTACCTCTTCCTCGATACCGATGGTTCACCACTGCAGGACACCGAGGTACGGTTCGTGAGCCAGGACGGGAAGACTTCGCACGTTGCGCGCACCAACGAGAATGGTGCAGTTGCGTTCATCGTCGACCCAGGTTCGTACCGCTACCAAATCTATGGCGGAAAGGACCCGGAGAAACCGCGCTTTGTTTCGGGTTGGATCACCGTCAAAGAAGACACGTTCATCATCACCTCGCTGAAGCTGCCTGCTGAGCAAACCATTTTCTATACGTGGCCGAAGATTGACTTGAAGCCAGGTGAGCACAAAGTGGTCATGCCAAACGAGGAGAATGAGACCGGTACCGAGTTTGAAAAGATCGGTGGGACTCCTGAATGGGTGACTGTCTACCGTGACGGCACGGTGGAGGTTGCACCACTCGAAACGACGAAGGCCGGTGTGTACACCGTCAAGATTCGCGCTTCGAACGCACCTGACTTTGCCGTCAGGATTGAGTTGCAGGAATCAGCTAGTGGCGCTGATCGATACGCCTTCAAGTATCCAACCAGCTACGTTCGTCCCGGTTCTGTCGGTTCAAGCATCACACCGAGCTTGACGCTGCGTAAAGACGGCTACGACTTCATTAACCAGCCGGTGCCTCGTGGGACGATGTTTGAGACTTCATACCCAGAAGCTACGATCGATAAGAACACCGGCGAGGTCAAGTACATCGCTTCGAGGGGCACCAAGGTCGGGGAGACCGTCAAAATTCCGGTGACCGTGACGATGCCCGACGGCAGCCAGCTGAAGACGGACGCCGCTTTTGAGGTGATCCCTCCGCTGCTCAAGACAGTAACGGACATCTCCTATGATGACGCCCGCGTGGCGCCAGGTGGAAAGTTCGTTGCAGATCTCAACTCCCGCGAACCGCTGCCCGTTGGCACCGAGTTCCGTTGGGACGCTAGAAAGAACGCTGACCTCCGCGGATGGAACGTCGCCGTCGACAGTGCCACGGGGGTCGTCGAGGCTGTGGTTCCCGAAGGCTTCGAGGATAAGGATTACAACTTACACATCCTGGCCAGCTATACGGATGGGTCAAGGGAGTACGTAACACTGCCTGTGCACATCGTGAACCAACTCAGCCCGGAGGAACTCGAGGCGCACAAGCTGCGCTATGCACAGCAAATCGTGACCCCTGGTAAGGCGTTCACCGCTGAACCAGAGGGCGATCCTGTCTACGGCAGCGTGTTCTCCATCGAAAACGACGGTGGCATTCCGATCACCATTGACCGCGCGACAGGCCGCGTCACTGCAAAGATTCCGGCAGATACCGAGGCAGACAGCACCTACACCTCGAAGCTGCGCGTTGACTTCCCCGGTGGGCACCAAATCATCGAGTTGAAGGCAACTGCTAACTCGTTAGCTAGGAAGAACACAGTCGACTACGCTGTGCAAGAGGGCTTTGCCAAGCCGAAAGATCAGTTCTCTGGCGTCCACTATGGGCTGCCAAAGAGCTACAAGAACCAGGACGCGAACGTCGATATCAACCCGGAAACGGGCGAGGTGCGAGCTACGGTGCCACGTAGTCAGAAGCCAAAAGAGATTAACGTTCCTGTTGTTGTGACGTGGGAAGATGGCTCACAGCAGCTGGTCGACCTACACGTTGTGCCTAAGCAAACAGCGACGCAAAAGGAGCTGAACTGGGAGCGCGTGTGGTGGATCGTGCCGTTCATGATCGCCGCTGAGGGCCTTGGTGTCTTACTCTTCTGGTTGTGGGACAGTAACAAGCATGTTCCGCCGTTTAACGCGGTGACGCATGCGTTGAAGAACGCCGGATTTAACGTTTCGGGATAAAGGACGAGAAAAGTGAAGATGAAACGAGCTCTTGCTATCGCGCTGTGCGCAGGCCTTGCCTTCGGTGGGGTGCAGCCCATCGCTGAGGCTGGCGTTCAAAAGAATCCCGGCGGCGTCTGGATCGAGAATGATTCGAAGACTGAAGGCTTTGCTACTTCGAACCTGGCGTACGGGTCGAAGCTGAACACGACGTTCCAGAATCCGCAGTCGGTCGGCGGTTTGCTCGAAAGCAGCCTGCAGACTGTCCTGACCGTCGACGGGCGACAGGTGGCGTTCCTCCCGACTGAGACGAAGTCTGACGTTGAAGAAAACGAGATCGGTTACAAGGTCATCCTGACGCACTACGATGCGAACACCGAAATCCAGATCACGCGCACGATTGAGATCGGCACAAATTCGATGGACGTGACGGTCGAGGCTACGAACAAGTCGAAGCGTGACCGCAAGATTGACATTGAGATGTTCTCTGCCGTGCCAAAGTATGCGCAGTATCAAGGTACCTACCGAGGCGGAAGGTTTAACTTCGGTCCTGCCGAAAAACCTGGCTACGATGTTTCGGTGAACTTCCGTGGTGCTGACGTCTCAAAGGCGGCGGGGCACGCGATCGAGTCTGGCGAAGCTAGCCGGGTGGGTGAAGTTGCCGAAGACGGCGCCGGCTACCAGTACGCGGCGTGGAACAAGGAACTACCAGTTCAGGGGACGGCGTCGGTTACCGCGAACATCTTCATCCAGACGCAGCCCACGGCGAAAGACACTGACCAGGATGGGCTGCCGGATGAGTGGGAGAAGGTGGGGTTCACTGCTGCTGACGGGACCCAGCTTCCACTCGACAGGTGGGGGGCGAAAGTAGGACAGAAAGATCTGTTCCTGCAGTTGAACTGGATGAAGTCTGAGTGGGAGACGCTGAACTGCAACGAGGTGAATAAGTTCGGCGCGAACATCCAAGACTTTGAGAAGTTTGCGAAGTGCGCTGAGGCGAACGCGAACGTGTACCGGCCTTCCCGTGAGTCCCTGATGGAGCTGGAGGATAAGTTCGCTGCGCACGGGATTCGTCTCCATATCGATGCTGGTGACCTCTACACCTCCATCCCTAACTACGAGAACAGGCACGGTGGCCCAACGGAGGACTTCACCCCGCTGTACTTCGCGGATGGTATGTCGAAGCGAGACAAGCTAGGGCAAAAGCGCCAGGAGCTGCTCGGTACTCGTGAGTCGGTGTTCCGCGTCGGCATTATCGGCGACCAGATGGAGAAAGGCGACTGGTCGACGGGTACCGGCCTGGTCAACGACTCTGCGTTTTACGTGTCTTACCACGAGAACGTGACCAACCAAGAGCAGCTGCGAAACACCATCCTGCACGAGTTCGGCCACAACCTAGGCCTGACCCACAATGGCGCACTGTCGACGAACCCGGTGGATACCGAGGCGTATTTGCCGACGTACAAGTCGGTCATGAACTACCTCTACCAGTGGTCGCACTTCGACTACTCCGACCAGGCCTATGAATCGGTCCCCAAGACCGACAAGAGGTACCCGAAGGAGAAGTGCGAACAGGACGGCGTCGTCTGCTACGAGGGCAAGTACTCCGTGCCAGCGGACTGGGACAACCTGAACCTCAAGGGCAAATACATTGGCTCAGGTGAAGGCACCGTTGGCACCGACGCCATTCCGGAGCCAAGCCACAATATTTCTGCTCGCGAGCTAGAAATCATTGCTGCAGATCAGAACCCTGGAAAGGCCGGTTTCCGTCTGGCCGGTGGTGAAGATGCGGCGGTGGTGACGAACCGTTCAACCGACGTACTGACTGGTGAGATCCGCAACCTCGGTCTGGATCTGCACAAGTTCACGGTGTACGCCAAATACCCGACGATCACGGGTGCGGAGCCAATCGAAGTCACTGTTCCTGGCCAGATTAACGCCAGCGGTGCGGAACCTTCTGCACGTGTTGAAATCCCGATCAAGAATGCAACCTCGCTGCGGGACTCGACGATGCCGCTTGAGATCCGCATCGTTAACGCCGAAGGCGACGAGGTATTCAAGGAGGAGTACCAGGTTTCCGTTCTTGACTACACGGCGGAAGAGATGGAGCGCATCCGCAAGGAGATCGAGAAGGATCCAACCGCTAGTGACCGCCTGAAGGAATCTGCGCGCCGGATTCTGGACCCGAAGGCTGGGCGTCAGGCACCGGAGGAGCCGGACCGCATTGACGTTGAGACGCCGAAGCCTCAGGCGCCACCGACCGATACTGGTGTGAACACGGGCCAGTCGGACAAGTCGTCCGCGTCCGACAACGTGGGGATGATCGTCGGCATTATCGCTGCAGTCGGCGGTGTGTTGGCGGCGGTCTACGCTGCGGCATGGGCATCAGGTCTTCTGAAGTTCTAAACTTCTCTCTACAAAGGCCCCGTGGGAATTCTCCCGCGGGGCCTTTCTCTATTTGTGCAGCTCAACCATATCTTCGTGTGAGTTTGCACATAATAAGTTGCAAGTTCGGTAGGGCGAACTTTAGAGTTGGTGAGGTACACCTTAGTTTGAAAGGAAACACTTCATGTCACGCACATCCAGGATCCTCACTGCATGCGCGCTTGCCTTGGGCGTAGGGCTCGCAGGCTGCTCGTCTACCGAGGACAACCAGGCGACACAGGACGGCATCAACGCCGACGGTGCGCTGCAGGTCTACGCAACCACGGGTTACCTCGCGGATGCCATCGCCAACATTGCGCCTGAGGCGGAGGTCACCACGATGGTTGGCCCGGGCGGGGACCCGCACACCTACCAGCCCTCAACGAAGGACATCGACAAGATTCAGTCCTCCGATGTGGTGTTCTGGAACGGCCTGCACCTCGAAGCTCAGATGATCAAGCAGCTGGAGAGCCTCGGGGACCGCCAGCTGGCAGTAGGAGACAAGCTGCCGAACAATCTGCTGCTTGACTGGCCAGAAACCGATGCTGAGGGCAACCCTCTGCATGACCCGCACGTATGGAACAGTCCAGAGGCGTGGAGCCTGGTTGTCGGCGAGGTCGCAAACAAGCTTGCAGAGGTCGACCCTTCGAAGTCCGATGAGTACCACGAGAACGCCGCGAAATACCAGGCGGAAATCGCGGATGCGAACGAAAAGGCTGCAACCATGCTGGCGAACATCACTGGGCCACGCATCTTGATCACCGGCCACGATGCCTTCAACTACTTCGGCAAGACCTACGGGTTGGATGTGTACGCGACGGACTTTGTTTCCACAGAGGCGAAGCTGTCGGCGTCGGAACTTTCGGACCTTGCGGATCTCATCGCGGACAACAAGGTGCCGACGATCTTCCAGGACAATCAGGCGAACCCGCAGGCAATTAAGAGCCTGCAGGAGGCTGTGCACGCCCGCGGGTGGGATGTCGCCATTTCTGACGAGGAGCTCTTCGCCGACACCCTCGGCCCCACCGCGCCAACGGATACCTACATCGGGGCGTTCCTGCATAACGCTGAAGCAGTTGCTGCAGCGCTCGGGGGCAAGTAACCCATGACTACGCAGACGTTTGCGTGCGCGACGCATAATCTTTCCGTTGCCTACCACCTCGATCCGGTCCTGGAACAGGTGAATGTGCGGTTCCCCGAGGGCGCCATCATGGGGATCGTCGGGCCGAATGGTGCCGGCAAGTCAACACTGATCAAGGCGATGCTGGGGCTTATCCCGACGCTGACCGGGGAGACCGAGTTCTTCGGCCAGCCGCTCAAGGCAGTGCGCCACCGCGTGGGGTACATGCCACAACACGCGAGCGTCGACTGGGACTTTCCTACGACGGTGCTCGACGTGGTGACGATGGGTACGTACGGGAAGCTGGGCTGGTTCCGCAGGGCGGGGAAGCGCGAACGCGCCGCCGCATACGAAGCCTTGGAACGCGTAGGGATGCAGGATTTCGCTGGCCGCCAGATCGGCGCACTCTCAGGCGGGCAGCGCCAGCGCGTCTTTCTCGCACGCGGGCTAGTACAGGACCCGGACTTGTTCTTCCTCGACGAGCCGTTTCAAGGCATTGACGCGAAAAGTGAGGCGACAATTATCGACGTGCTCCGCACCATGCGCGAGAATGGCACAACAATCGTGATGGTGCACCACGACCTTTCGACAGTGCCGACGTACTGCGATGCGGTGACGCTGCTGGATAAGACAGTGATTGCATCGGGGCCAGTCTCCTCCACGTTTACGCCGGAAACGATTGCGCAGGCGTACGGGTTAGGCGCGGACTCGATGAGATTGTTGGGTGTGCTGTGATGGGGACGTCGATAAGCCTTGGTGCGTTCTTTGCGAACCACACCTATGCCATGGTGTTTTGGGGGACCACCATCATTGGCGCAGTGGCAGGGATGCTTGGGACGTTCGCGTACCTGCGCAAGCAGTCGCTGACCAGTGATGTGATTTCGCACTCCGCACTACCAGGCACGTTGCTGGCGTTTTTGCTGTGCGTCGGGCTGGGAGTCGACGGCCGTAACATGGTTGCGCTGCTGGTTGGAGCCGTAGTCACTGGTACGTGCGCGGTGATGGTGGCGAACACGATTACTGCCCGGACGCGGACGTCGATTGACGCGGCGATGGCGATCAGCTTGTCGTTCTTCTTCGGGTTCGGGATGCTGTTGCTGGACGTGATCACGAGCAATCCGTTCCCAGGCAAAGGTGGTATTCAGGACTACCTGTTCGGCAACGCATCCGTGATTACCAGGGCGGACCTGCGAATCAGCATCATCGTCGGGTTGCTCGCGGTCTGCGTGATGTGCGTGTTGTTTAAGGAGTTCGAGCTGCGCTCCTTCGACCCCGTGCAGTCCACGATGCTTGGGTTTCGCCCGAGGGTCATCGACACGGTGATGTTCATGACGATCGCGCTTGCGACGGTGATCGGCGTCAAATCTGTCGGGTTGGTGTTGATGGTGGCATTCGTCGTAACTCCGCCTGCCGCGGCGCGCCAGTGGGTGCAAACGGTGCCAGCGATGGTCGTGCTCGCGGGCGTGTTTGGAGCCGTCGGCAGTGGTGCTGGATCCTACTTGTCCATCGCGCTTGGCAACGTGCCGACCGGCCCCGTTATCGTGCTTGTCCTGTTCGCGGTGTTTCTGGTGTCGTTCATCTTCGCCCCGAAGCGAAGCGTCATCGCCCGGGCCCGTTCGCAGCGGCGAGCGACGGCAGCGCTGCGTGCCCGGCTGGAAACAACAGTTTCGGCGGAGGTAGCGTCGTGAGTTTCATCGTCGGAACACTTTTGCTCGCGGTGGTCACGGCGTGCGCATGCGCAGTGCCGGGAGCATTCGTTGTGCTGCGGAAGCACTCCATGCTCATAGATGCTATCGGGCATGCGATCTTGCCGGGCATTGCCCTGGGGTACTTGTTTACGAACAACCTGAACTCACCGGTGGTGATCGTGTGCGCGGCGCTGGCCGGTGTGGCGGTGGTCCTCGGCGCACAGTGGCTCGGGGATTCGGGACTCGTGACTGGAGACGCCCCGCAGGGCCTCATCTTCCCGGCACTGTTCAGCGTGGGCGTCATCCTGATTACCTCCCACTTCTCGAACGTCCACCTGGATACACACGCGGTGCTCGTCGGCGACTTGAACCTGGCTGCGTGGAATCAGCTTACTGTTGGCGGGGCGCAGCTGGGACCGGTGTATCTCTACATCATGCTCGCGGTGCTAGCGCTCAACGTGGTCGCGATTGGTCTTGTGTATCCGCAACTGCTCGCGTCCACGTTTGATGGCCAGTTCGCACGCAGCATCGGCGTGCCAGTGAGCATGCTGTCCGTCGCGTTTATGTTCCTGGTGTCCTTGACCGTCACAGCAGCGTTCAACGCAGTCGGGGCGATCCTGGTCATTGCACTGGTGGTCATCCCCGCGGCAGCAGCCAAACAGTTGGCCACGACGGTACCGCGCATGATGACCCTGACGGTTCTGCTCGCTGCGGTTGGGGCAGTCGCAGGCTTCGGCGTCGCCTACCTTCTCGACGCCCCCACCTCCGCCACGATGACTGTCATCTACGGGCTCGAGTTCCTCAGCTGCGCCCTCTGGGCACGGCGGGCTCAGCGGTCACCCACACGGCGTCCGCTGCGCGTTTCCCGAGCGCAAGTGGAGGTTGCTGGCCGTCGATAAGCACTTCGACGGTGTCAGAGAACGGGGCTGCCTGCTGGGTACGCAAGTGCGTACCCACCGTGATACCGGAGGTGTCGAAGAACTGCAGCAGACTCGGGTCACCGTCGGAGACACGTTGGACCACGACGTCGTTGTCTGGGGCGATCGTGCTCAGCGGCTCAGCGTGGAATTGCGGCACGGTGCCGTCGGCGGCGGGGATGGGGTCGCCGTGTGGGTCGCGGGAAGGGTAGTTGAGGTGGGCGTCGAGGCGCTGCAGCATGAATTCCGAAACGGCGTGCTCGAGGACCTCGGCGTCGTCATGCACCTGGTCCCACGAGTATCCGAGCGTTTCCACGAGGAATGTTTCGATGAGGCGGTGACGGCGAATCATCGCGACGGCGTGCGCGCGGCCTTCCTCCGTCAGCGTAATGGGCGCGTAAGGCTTATGGTGTACGTACCCATGCTGAGCAAGCTTCTTGACGGCGTCCGACACGCTCGAGAGCCGAAGCCCCATGTAATCCGCCAGCACCTTGGTGGTCACCTTCGTGTCTGACCATTCGGTGAGCGCCCAGAGTGACTTGAGATAGTCCTGCGTACTGGTGGAGAGCTGGGAAACGGAATCCATGGGGCTTACTGTACAGACTCGAGAATGAACGCGAGGTGCATGGTCTGCAGCTCGAGCTCGCCTTCGGTCGCCGGCAGCGAAGCGATTTCCTGACGCGCCTCAGCGGTCAGCGGGATGACCCATCCAGCATTGGGGTCGAGTACAGGAACAGCGGGCTTTTTGACGGGCACCCAAGTCACGGTGCGCGCGCCGGGGCAGATCATTTGGAGCGGGCCGTCGATACGCTGGAGCTCCGCGAGTGCCGCCGGTGTAGAGGTCACGACGACCAATCGTTCGTCCGAACCTGGAGAGAGCGCCGCAGTCGTGACCTTGAGCACCGGGAGCTCCACACGCTCATACTCCGTCGGGTACTCTGCGAGTGCAGGAGCAGCGCCCGCCCCGAACCATTTCTTGATCTGACCCAACACGCTCATGGTGCACACGATACCCTGTACTAGGGTAAACGCCATGGAACACAGCGAATCGCCTCCGGCGACAGACTACGTCGTGCCCTATGGTCCCGGCGAACTCGTGCACGTGCCGCAGCACAGCGACGGGCCTGACGTGTTCACAAAAGATAACCGGGTCACGCCACAGGGCTGGATATACGTGGCTAAGCGTGTCATTGCGGACTTCTCGGTTGACGCAATGCTTGACCGCGCAGCTGCGCTGACCTACTACGCCGTGTTGTCTATCGCCCCGATGATTTTGGCGGTCTACTCGATCGCGACGCTGCTGCTGCCGCGTGATGAAGCCGCCGTCAACGACATCATCGACGACTTCATCGCCCTCTATGTGCCCGAAGCGCTGGAGGATGAGGCCCTGCGCTTCCTCCTGACGGTGATTGGCACACCGGCGCAGAGCACGATTGCGCTGGTGGTATCGATTGTGATCTCGCTCCTTTCCGCATCCGCGTACGTGCGATCTTTTTCACGGAACGCGAACGTCATGTACGGTCGCATGGAGGGGCGCAACCTGGTACGCACGTGGTTCACGATGTGGGTCACCACGCTGGTCATGGTGCTCGGGGTGATCGTGATTATCGTCGGCACGTTTTTGCGCGAGTCAATCGTGAACGGTCTGCTGCAGCCGATCGCGGAACCACTGGGGATGACCGAGGCCGTTGATTACCTGACAAAGATCTTCCTGCCGGTCTGGGACTACGCCCGCTTCCCGGTCACTATCGTGACTGCGATCGCGTTGATCTCCATCCTCTACTTCGTTTCGCCCAACGTTCGGCCGGAGAAGTTCCGCCTGCTGACCCTTGGGTCCTCGATGGCGCTGACGGCGATTTTCATTATTTGGCTTGGCTTCTCATGGTTCATCGGCACGATAGGGATCTCCAGCGCGTACGGGGCGTTCGGCACAGTGGGCGCCGTCCTTGTGCTGGTCTGGGTGATGAATGTCGTGCTCCTCGAGGGCGTCAAGATCGACGCGGAAGTGCTGCGCGTGAAACAGCTGCAGGTCGGCTATGACGCAAAAACAATCATTCAGGTCCCGCCGAGAAGCACGAAAGCGGTCGACTTCCGGCTGAAAGTGCAGCGCTGGATCGACCGCAGTGCCTCAACGCTCAAAGCGCAGGAGGAGGATGACGACGTCGAGAAGGACCTGGAGGCCTAGTCCGCGACGAGCGGCTCCATCGTCAGGTTCGGGTGCTCCTTCTGGATGAAGGCCAGGCGCCACTTATCGCCGAACAGAGCGATCAGCTCGCCGTCGGAGCGCGTAAAGATCTCGACGCCGCGCTGGCGTCCAAGCGCCTCCGCAGACTCGGCGTCAGTCCGGCGGGCCACCGAGTACGGGATTGGTTCCGTGACTGTTTCCACGTTGTACTCCAGCTCCATGCGAGCCTGCATGACCTCGAACTGCATCGGGCCGACGGCCGCCATGACCGGAGCAGCGTCGCCGCGCAGGTCGTTGCGCAGGATCTGGACAACGCCTTCCGCATCCAGCTGGTCGAGGGCCTTACGGAACTGCTTATACTTGCCCAAAGACTTAGCGCGCAGCGTCTGGAAGTGTTCCGGTGCGAACTGCGGCATCGGCGGGTATTGCACCTTCTTGCCTGCGTAGATGGTGTCGCCCGGCGCGAGCGAACCGGCGTTGACCAAACCGATGATGTCGCCGGGGAAGGCGGTTTCCACGGTGTCGCGGTTACGCCCGAAGACCGTCAGCGCGTACTTGGTGGAGAACGTACGGCCACTTTGGGCGTGCGTGACCTGCATACCGCGGTCGAACTCGCCGGAGATGACTCGCATAAACGCCAAGGTGTCGCGGTGGTGTTTGTCCATGCCTGCCTGCACTTTGAACACCACACCGGAAAAGTCGTCGTCGAGGTCACGGTGAGTATCCATCGCGGTGGTGGAAGTCTCGACGGCCTTGGGGTCGGCGTCACGGCCCTGAGGAGCTGGCGCGATCGCGCACAGCGTGTCCAGGATTTGATGGACACCGAAGTTCAGCATCGCGGAGGCGAAGATGATGGGGGAGGTCACGCACTGCTCGAACAGCGTCTGGTCGTGCACAGCGCCGTCGGCGGCAAGCAGCTCAGCTTCCTCGACGGCGGTCTCCCAGGTCTCGCCCTCGCGGTTAGCTGCCTCATCAGGGGAGTAGTGCTCCTCCGGCGCGATGGTGGACCCGCCGGCGGTACGGATGAAGTGGATATAGTTGTCTGCCTCGCCGTCAGCGTTGATGTGGGCGAGCCCACGGAAGTCGCCAGCCTCGCCGACAGGCCAGTACAGCGGCGTCGGCTGCAGGTCGATCTCCTGGACAATCTCGTCCACCAGCTCGAGCGGCTCGCGGCCGATGCGGTCCCACTTGTTGACCACCGTGACGATCGGCAAGCCGCGCGCCTTGCAGACGCGGAAGAGCTTGAGGGTTTGTGGCTCAAGGCCCTTGGCGGCGTCGATAAGCATGACAGCGGCATCGACTGCGGACAGCACGCGGTAGGTATCTTCGGAGAAATCGGCGTGACCAGGCGTATCAACCAGGTTGATCATGTAGGGCGTCGTCGCCTCCGAGCCTTCGGGGAGGTACTCGAACTGGAGCGCCGAGGACGCGACCGAAATGCCGCGCTCCTTTTCCATATCCATCCAGTCGGAGACCGTCGACTTGCGGTTGCCCTTTCCGTGCACCGCACCTGCTTCCGAAATAACGTGCGCGTGCAGCGCGAGCGCCTCCGTCAGCGTTGACTTACCAGCATCGGGGTGGGCAATGACTGCGAACGTGCGGCGACGGTGGGCCTCTGCGCGGGTACCAGTAGACGTGCTCATAAGTGCTCAAGCGTAGTCGCAAGGCGGGGGAGATAGACAACCGGAGGCAGGTAGGGTGAGAAGCGGCGGTGCTATAGTCGCCGCGGTTGGGAAAGAATTAGGTCAACGTAACGCAACACTGTGAGGTTTGTGATGAAAGTCGGAATCGTGCTCGGATCCATTCGCCAAGGCCGCTTTGGCGAGCAAGTTGCCCACTGGGTTGCTGACGCTGCTGCGAACAGCCCCGACGTCACCTACGAGATCCTTGATCTCCAGGAGTTTCAAGTCCCACTGCTCGACACAGCGACGCTACCTGGAGGCGCGAACAAACAGTACGCCGATGAGCGTGTTACCGCATGGTCTCGCGCAGTCGATAGTTGCGACGGCTACATCTTCGTTACCCCTGAGCACAATCACTCCGTGCCTGGCGCGATGAAGAACGCCTACGACAGCCTCAGCGGCGAGTGGGCCATGAAGCCCGTCGCATTCGTTGGATACAGTGCCGACGGCGCGATTCGCGCGGTGGAGCACTGGCGGCAGATCGTCGCAAACTTTTCGATGTTCGACGTGCGCAACCAAGTTGCCCTTTCACTTTTCGACGACGCCACCAACGGCACCCTCACCCCGCGCCCGCAGAAGAACACAGACCTGACGAAGATGCTGAATGCGCTGGAACAGTTCTTGCGTCACCATCACGCTTCCCAGTAGGAGAGCCGGGTTAGCTGCGCGGGTGGATCTCGTTTTGCGCTTGCGCGAGCCCGGTGCTGGTGATTGCGTGGACGGCATCGGCAGCTAACGCGATTGCGTCAGTGGGGGTGGTTGTGAATTCCGCAAGCACCCAATCGGGGATAGCGATGCCGCTTCCTTTCGGCGGCCTGCCGATGCCGACGCGCACCCGCACGTAGTCGCGCGTCCCGAGCTCCTGCGTGAGCGACTTCAACCCGTTGTGGCCGTTCTCGTTGCCGCCCTGCTTCAAACGAACCTTGCCCGGAGGCAGGTCCAGCTCGTCGTGGACGATCACGATCCGCTCCGGAGGAAGGTTGTAGCGCGCGGCGAGCGGAGCGATGGCCTTGCCAGACTCGTTCATGTAGGTGTGCGCGCGGGCGTAGGCCACACCGTCCTTCACCGCGAACGAGTAATCGCGACCTGCGATGACCGGAAGCGATTTCGCGAGCGCATCCACAACGAGGTAGCCGACGTTGTGTCGCGTCCGCTCGTACTCGGTACCAGGGTTGCCCAGCCCAACTACGAGCCAGTCGATGTTCTCAGGGGCGGGGTTGGCGCGCTTGAAGCGGCGGAAGAAGTTCAACACGGAGGCTAGTGTAAGGCAGAACCTCTCGATTCTCACGGTGGGAGCCGTTAGCGTATGGGTATGCAGCTACCGAAGATTATTGCGGCTCCGATGGCGGGAGGACCCTCCACGCCGGCCCTTGTCAACGCCGTGACGTTTGGGTTCCTCGCGTTTGGGACCTGCAGCGTCTCGCAGGCCCGCGAAGAACTTGCGGAGGTCACCGGCAACTTTGGCGTGAACTTCTTCATGCCACAGCGGATTGCGCCCGATCAGCGTGACGTCCGCGCGCTGGCCGCGGAACTTGGGGTGGAGGTGCCGGATGTTGACTTGAGCTGTGGCTTCGAGGATAAGTTTGCGATTGCGCTCGAGGCTGGCCCTGCAGTGGTCTCCTCGACGTTTGGGTGTTTTTCCGAGCGCGAAATTCAACGCGCACACAACGCCGGCGCGCAGGCCTGGGCGACCGTCACCAACGAAGAAGAAGCGAAGGTTGCCGTCGCGCGTGGCGTTGACGCACTTGTGGTGCAAGGAATTTCTGCAGGAGGCCACCGCGCAACGTGGTCGCCGAACGAGACACCCGACCCGCGGGACACCCTGGAGCTTGTCCGCGTGCTCAAGGACATCAGAGTGCCAATCATCGCGGCTGGGGGAGCGCGCACGCCCTACGACGTCGATCGCCTCATTGAAGCAGGCGCCACGGCGGTATCCTGCGGCAGCATATTCCTCATGACGGACGAAGCCGGAACGAGCCTGCGCAACCGAGAGCTTCTCCAAAGCGATCGGTCGACGATTGCCAGCAGGGCGTTCAGCGGACGGGTCGCCAGGGGTATCCAGAGCGCGTTCACAGACGAACACCCCGATCTGCCGCCACTCTACCCCTACCTGCGCCCCATGACCTCGAGCAATGACTACTGCCTAGTCGGTGCCCGCCGAGGCACCTTGCCTACGGGGCCCGCGGCGGCCGTGGAAGCGTGGATGGCAGGTACCCGTTAACCCTGTTTAACCCTGCGCGTGGGCGATGAACGCGTCGGCCGCATCGGCAACAGCAATCGCGACATCGATCTGCTCTTTCGCCGCGAACTGGCGCAGCACAAAGTCCGCCGGCGGCATCTTGCCCGGCGGGCGCCCAATCCCGACCGCAAGCTTGTTGTAGTTCTTGCCGTTTTTCAGCTTCGACAGCGACTGGGTCACTGACTTCAGCCCGTTATGCCCGTGGTCGCCCCCGCCGGTGCGTAGCTTCACCTCTCCCAGCGGAAGGTCAAGCTCGTCGTGGACCACGTAAAGGTCCGCGGGGGAGGCGTCGAAGTAGTCAAGCAGTGCCTTGACCGGGCCGCCAGACACGTTCATGTAGCTTTGCGTTCGTGCCAGGACCACTCGACGGTCCGCCAGAAGCCTGCCTGCGGCGAGTTCCGCAACCTGGGTATTCGTGCGCTTGTGCAGCGCAAGCGTCGCCGGCGACATCGTTGCTCGGCCCGCGAGCTCCTCAATAACAGACACGCCTACGTTATGGCGCGTTCCCTCATATTTCGGGCCAGGGTTTCCAAGGCCCACGACGATGATAGGTGAAGCAGTCATTCCCACATCATAGGCACAGATGGCAAAACGCCCCGCTCGCATGTGGAACGGGGCGTCGAAACGTTGTGAAACGCAGCGGGAGGATTACTCAGCTTCCTCAGTGGACTCTGCGCCAGCTTCAGCGCCGCCCTCTTCAGCTTCCTCAGCTGCAGCCTCGAGATCCTCGTCAACCTGCTCGTAGGTGAAGTTCACCAGCAGGTGATCCGGAGCGGACACCAGCTCAGCGCCCTCAGGCAGCGTGACGTCGGCAGCGGTGATGAGGTCGCCGATCTCCTTGCCATCGATGTTGACCTCGATCTCGTCCGGGATGTTCAGAGCGTCGATCTCGATCTCGATCAGGTCGGACTCGACCAGGACGACTGCGTCTGGGTGAGCCTCGCCGACAGTGACAACAGGGACCTCGACGACAACCTTCTCGCCGCGCTTAATGCCGAGCAGGTCGATGTGGTCGATATCGAGGGTGATCACGTTCTGGTCGATGTGCTTGACCATCGCGAGCAGCTTCTCGCCGTCGAGCTCCAGCTCAACAATGGCGTTGACGCCCTCGTTGCGCACGATGGAGGTCATCTCGATGCGGTCGACAGAGAAGTGGATGTTGTCGATGCCAGCTTCGTAGAGAACGCCCGGGATACGGCCGTCGCGACGCAGGCGACGTGCAGCGCCCTTGCCGAACTCTTCGCGCTTCTGACCTGGGACAACAACTGGGGTAATAGCCATGTTTGTGACTCCTTTTGTAATTGGGCCACAAAAAACCTGTGACCACTGAACGGACAAATTGCTCGTCGAGTGATCACAGGCCAAAGTCTGAGATACATATCGCGTCGATAACGGCCAAAATCAGCCCTCGCCGAGACCCAGCTAGCTTAGGTTTCGACGCCCACCATTGTCAAGCGCCCGCCAGGCGGCAGTGCACGCATTGGTTTCTTCCTCGTTTGTCACCGTAATACGGATGCCTTCATCAAAGGCGCGAACAAGCACCCCGTGCGAAGCAAGCTGCGCCGCCAACTCCTGCGGTGATTCGTTCAAACTCTCTGCCGGAACCCACACGAAATTCGCCTCGGAGTGGGGAGTTCCGTATGCAGCGAAGAACTCCTGCAGCCGCTCACGCTGCGCGCGCGTCCGGGCGACGCGGTCGTGGAGCTCGTCTTGTGAAGACAAGGAAGCAAGCGCACCGACCTGTGCCACCGAGCTCACACTAAACGGAACGGCGACCTTATTCAGCGCATCGATCGTCTCCTCCTGGCCGAACGCGTAGCCAACGCGCGCTCCGGCCAGCCCATACGCCTTGGAAAAGGTCCTAAGGCACACAACGTTGGGATACACCTGAATTTCATCGACACCGCGCGGGGAGTCGGTGGCTGCGTTGTATTCGAAGTAGGCCTCGTCCAGCGCGACGATAACGTCTTGAGGGACGCGGGCCATGAAGTCAGCCCACTCGCGCTCCGTGATTGTGGTGCCCGTCGGGTTATTCGGGTTGCACACAAACACCAGGGAAGTTCGTGGGGTAATTGCATCCGCCATCGCTGGCAAATCCATCCGGTGGTCAGCCGTCAATGGCACTGCAACCGGCGTAGCTCCCGCGATCTGAGCGAAAATCGGGTACGCCTCGAACGACCGCCATGGGAAGACGACCTCGTTGCCCGGCTGCGAGGTCATGGTAACCAGCTGCTGGCACAGCGCTGAAGACCCGGTGCCGACAGCGACCTGCTCCGACCGCACGCCGAGCGAGGCAGCAATCGCCTCGCGCAGTTGCATCGCACCCATGTCCGGGTAGCGGTTCACCGACCGCAGTGATTGTGCCATCGCCTCCTCTACTGCGGACAGTGGGCCCTCAGCAATCTCATTGGAGGAAAGTTTCACCGCACGCTCGTTCCTCTGGCCGGGGACGTAGGACGGAAGGCTATCGAGATCTTTGCGAATCAACTCGGATACTCCTTGAGTAGAGAATAGAAAATTTTAGGCGCGCGACTTCGGCTTCAACGCCCAAATGATTGAAAGCGCGATCACCCAGCCGATCAGAGCGAACAGGCCGGTGCGGTAATCAGGCAGGAACGCCATCAGGACCAGCACCAGGATGAAGAACCCTGCACAGATCCAGTTTGCCACTGGGTACCACGGAGCGCGGAACGACACATCGGGGTGCGTCTTCCGGAAGTTCAGGTGCGCGAAGCACACAGCAGCCCAAGTAATCAGCTCGGAGCCGACGATGATGGCAAGCAGGATGGCGAACACACGACCCTCAAAGAAGTAGTTCATGAAGACCACAATGCCCATCAGCGAACCGTTGAACAGCAGAGCGCGAAGCGGCAACCCCTTTTTGGTCGTTGCTGCGAAAAATGAGGACGCCTGGCCATTGCGCGCGAGATCGCGCAGCATACGGCTTCCCGAGTACGTCATTGTGTTACACACTGACGCAACCGCTACCAAAATAACAAGGTTGAGCAAGTGGGCGGCGCTGTCGATTCCCACAGAGGAGAGCACCCTGACGAACGGGCTGGCGGAAATATCCTGTTCGTCCCACGGCGCGAGCAGCAAGATGACGCTCATGCCACCGATGTAGAAGACCAAAATGCGCCAAATAACAGAGTTCACTGCGCGTGGGATCGTCTTCTCCGGGTGCTCTGTCTCGCCAGCTGCCGTGCCGATCGACATGATGCCGCCGAATGTAAAGGTCACCGCTACCAGGGAGAACAGCACACCAGATGCACCATTCGGGAAGAATCCGCCGTGGACAAAGAGGTTGCCAAAACCGACTGCTGGTTCCGGCCCAAGACCAAGCACCAGCACAACGCCCAGAATGATCATCAGGATCAGCGCAATGACCTTAAACAGTGAGAGCCAGTACTCGGCCTCTGCGAACACGCTCACGCGTGCTGCGTTCACAAGCATCACAACGATAAGCGTGACAAGCGCAGTGAGCCAGTGCGGGATGTCAGGGAACCAGAAGTCGAGGAAAGTGCCCATCGCGGTGAGCTCAATCATGCCCACCACGATGGTGGTAAACCACCAATTCCATCCCGTGATAAACCCGGCGCGCGGGCCGATAAACTCGCGAGCATAGGCCGCGAACGAGCCTGAGACAGGATGCGCTACTGCCATCTCGCCGAGCATGCGCATCAGCAGATAGACGATGAACCCGACAACCAAAAACGTGAGCAGGACCGCTGGGCCCGCATAGCTAATGGATTCCGCAGAACCAAGAAACAGGCCAGTTCCGATACAGGAACCGAATGCGATCATCTGCAGCTGGCGGTTTTTCACCTTGCGCTGCAGGCCACCATCGCTGGTGGCTTGGTGTTGTTCATCGCCGCTCATTGGCGTACTCCTTGCGATAAAGGTTGCCGGATAGCCGGAGGTTTCTTCACACATTAATCAATTGCGTGTGTCAGACAACCGTTGGGTGTGTACAAAGAACCCCCTTGACGCCGCTTCGCGGGGAAGCGCGCAAGGGGGGAGATCCCGAAAGTGAGGCGTAAGGCTATGCCTGTCCCTCGAAGAGGGTTGTTACCGAGCCATTTTCGAAAATCTCGTGAATGGTCTTTGCCAGCAGCGGAGCGATGGAAAGCACGGTGAGGTTCTTCCAGCCTTCGGTGCTCTGCGGAAGCGTATCGGTCGTGATCACTTCCTCCGCGCCACAGTCGCTCAGACGCTCACGTGCCGGGTCAGAGAAGACACCGTGGGTACACGCGATGACGACCGACTTCGCGCCGGCCTTCTTCAGCACGCCGACCGCACCTGCGATGGTGCCGCCGGTATCAATCATGTCGTCCATCAGGATGCAGTCCTTGCCGTCGACGTCGCCGACAACGCGGTTGGAGACGACCTTGTTCGCGGCGTCGATGTCTCGAGTCTTGTGCACGAACGCCATCGGGGCATCACCCAACATATTGGCCCACTTCTCAGCCGACTTCACACGGCCAGCGTCAGGGGAGACCACCACGAGGTTGTCCATCGGGTACTTGGACTTGATGTAGTCCACCAGGATTGGTTGAGCGTGCATGTGGTCGACCGGGCCATCGAAAAAGCCCTGGATCTGATCCGTGTGCAGATCCACGGACACGATGCGGTCCGCGCCGGCAGCGGTGAGCAGGTCAGCAACCAGGCGGGCGGAGATAGGCTCGCGGCCGCGGTGCTTCTTGTCCTGGCGGGCGTACGGGTAGAACGGCAGAATCGCGGTGATGCGCTTTGCGGAACCACGCTTGAGTGCATCAATCATGATGAGCTGCTCCATCAGCCACTTGTTCAGTGGCTGTGCGTGCGACTGCATCACAAAGCAGTCCGAGCCACGCACGGACTCTTCGAAGCGGACAAAGATTTCACCATTCGCAAAATCGCGCGCGGTGGTCGGTACCAACTCGATGTTCAGACACTTTGCGACGGCCTCCGCAAGCTCAGGGTGGGCGCGTCCAGTAAATAGCTTGAGGTCTTTTTGGCTTTCCGTGGAATATCCAGTCATGGTGATCCTTTAGTTCTCGCGTGCTTTCTTTGCAGCATTCGCTGCGTCCGTACCCGGGCGGTTGGCCTCAACCCAACCTTCGATGTTGCGCTGATGGCCCTCCTTGATGGCCAGCGCACCCGCCGGCACATCCTTTGTTACCACCGTACCTGCGCCAGTGTACGCGCCATCGCCTACGGTTACTGGCGCTACGAACATCGTGTCCGAGCCAGTTCGGCAGTAGTCGCCAATCGTGGTGTGGTGCTTCTGGACGCCGTCGTAGTTGGCGAACACAGACGATGCGCCGATGTTGGACTCGCGGCCAACGGTGGCGTCGCCAATGTAGGTCAGGTGTGGCACCTTTGAGCCTTCACCAATCTTTGCGTTCTTGGCTTCGACGAAGCCGCCGAGCTTACCATTCGCGCCAAGTTCGGTGCCTGGGCGGATGAAGGTGAATGGGCCGACGTTCGCGTTCGCCCCGATGACGGAGAGGGAGCCCTGCGTGCGGACAACCTGTGCACCCTCGCCGACCTCCATGTCCGTCAAGGTGGTGTCTGGGCCGATGGTCGCGCCGTTGCCAATCACGGTTGAGCCCCACAGCTGCGTGTTTGGCTGAATGATGACGTCCTGGCCGATCTCAACATCCACGCCGATCCAGGTCGTAGCAGGGTCGACGACAGTGGCGCCGGCGCGCATGGCGCGCTCGACCAAGCGGCGGTTGAGTTCCTTGCCGGCCTCGGCGAGCTGCACGCGGTCGTTCACGCCGGCCAACTCGCGAGGGTCCTTCGCCACGTAGGCGCTGACGGCCTTGCCGTCGCCGCGCGCGATGCCGAGTACGTCGGTGATGTAGAGCTCTCCCTGCGCGTTGTTGGCGTCGATGCGGGTCAGCGCATCGCGCAGGACCGCGGCATCGAAGGCGAACACGCCGGAGTTGACCTCACGGACCTTCTTTTGCTCCTCGTTAGCGTCCTTTTCCTCCACGATTTCCAACACGTTGCCGGAAGCGTCGCGGATGATGCGGCCGTAGCCAGTTGGGTTGTCGAACTCGAGCGACAGCACGGTGACGGCGGCGCTGGTGGCCTTGTGGGCGTCGATAAGCTCGGTGATTGTTGATGGCTGCAACAGCGGCACATCACCGTTCGTAACAACGACAGTGCCCTCGAAGTCAGGGATGACCTCAAGCCCGCACTGTACCGCGTGGCCCGTGCCGTTTTGCTCCTCCTGCACTGCCTGCTTGATGCTGCGGCCCATCTCCTCGGCGATAGCATCGACGGCGGGGGAGACCTGGTCGCGCTGGTGGCCGACAACCGCGACGAGCTCCTGCGGGCCTACCGCGTTGGCTGCGTGCAGCGAGTGCGCGAGCAGACTGCGTCCGCCGATCTCGTGCAGTGTTTTCTGGATGCTGGACTTCATGCGCGTGCCCGCACCTGCGGCGAGGACTACGACGGCGCATTCAGGATGATTTACCACTGAACGGGTACTCCTTAATTCATCGGTGAATGAGGTATAAAACCAACTGCACAACAGCATAACGCGCTACGCGCGCGAGTTTGCAGACACATCCTTCAAACCTGCCGCGCGCCACACACCCACCGCGCCGACCGAGGCTAGGAACAGCAGCGTTGCCTCAGGTCCGAGGGTCGAAATCGCTGATGAGATCGCACCGACGATCAGCAGGACGATGCCCATCGCTGTGTTCGCTGCGCCCGTGATCATGGTGCGGCGATCGCCCTCCGCCATGTCCACGAGGTAGGTCTTTCGGCCCACGCGCACCGTCGTGTGTGCCAAGTTGACCAGGAAAAACCCGATTGGCATGATCCAGCGGTTGACCTCGGGAGTAAGCCAGTGCCCGGACATCACCAAGAGCACGAGCACGACTGATGCGGCGCCAGCGGCCCAGGCCATCGCGTTTTTCGACGACTTATCCGCCCACATACCGGAGACCTTTCCACCAACGAGTGCTGCGCCACCCGATGCCAGGATGAAGCCGCCGAGTGAGGAAAGGTTCGTGCCCTGTTGCTGGGCCAGCACGACAATAAATGGCGTCGATAAGGCGGTGACCAGCATGAGGGAGCGAACGATGAGGAACTTCTGCAGGTCCCTGTCGTCCTTAATCAGGTCCCACGTTTGGCGTGCCCACCCCTTGCTGGAGGCCTCCGAGGGTTCCTCTTCAGGCTCCTTAATGGTGCGGAAAACTAGGGAGGCGAACGCCCACGTGGAGGCGCCCGCCGCAAGGAGCGTCACGAGTACCCACCGAGGTAGGTCATTCGGGAGAATTGCGAACAGCACACCAATCGCGAGGGTGACGGCGCCAGACAGCGCGGTAGCCCGCCCCGTGATGAGACCACGGCGACCCTTCGATACGGTTCGTCCCTGCACATCTTTGCCTGAGATTGAACACAGCGCACGGAAGATCGAGAGCGCTGCAAGCAGGATGACAATCGCAACGCCTAAGGCAGCGCCACTGAGCAGCGCCGCAGAGAGCGCGATCAGCCCTGCTGATGCGGCCTGGCCCCACGAACCAACCAACCACACCCATTTTCGCGAACGCTGCGACGTGACCCAGGGGCTCAGCGCGGCTTGCGGCAGCATTGAGCCTGATTCGCGGATCGGTACCAAGAATGCCGTGAACAGGGCTGGTACCCCGGCAGCTGTGAACAGCCACGGTAATACTGTCTTTGCAGCAACGATTTGGTCACCGATTCCCTGCAAGCCGTTGGCCCACACGAATCTGCGTGCGTTGTACTCCTCGTGAGACGTCATACCAAAGATAGTAGGGTCGGCAGCAGAGTTTACGCATTCGAAAGAGGAGAACCCATGGCTTCGGCACGCGCTCACCGCAACGTCATCAGTAGAAGGACATTCTTTAAAGGCGCACTGTTTACGCAGGTTGCGCTGTTGGCGGCGTGCGCCGGGGAAGGCCCGGGAGGGGTACGCTCCGGCCAGGCGACGCCCGAAGGCGCTGAGGCCGAAGCCCGCCCGCTTCCTATCCCGCCGCTGGAGCAAGGCACACTCAATGGCACCACGCGCAGTTTTGAGCTGACCGCGCAGCAAGGCGAGTACGAGATCGTGCCAGGTACCAAGACGAAGACCTGGGGCTTCAATGGCCCCTGGCTTGGGCCCACGCTCTACATGCGGCAGGGTGAAACCATTGAGATGAAGGTGAACAACGCGCTCGACGAGCCCACGGTGGTGCACTGGCACGGCCTGCACTTGCCCGCGGCGGCGGACGGCGGTCCAGCGCTCATCTTCGATCCAGGCACGAGCTGGGAGCCGACATGGCAGGTCGAGCAGGCCGCATCCACCTGCTGGTACCACCCGCACCCGCACGAGATTTCCGCCCTGCACGCCTACCGCGGCCTCGCTGGAGGCATCGTTATCGCCGACGACGCATCCGATGCACTCGGCCTGCCGCAGGAGTACGGCGTCGACGACATCCCCGTCATCATCACCGATGCCAAGTTCACCGAGGACGGCCAACTCGACGAAACCATCGACCCAACTTATGGCCTCCTCGGGACAACGCCGCTGGTGAACGGTATCACGAAGCCGCGCTTTGAGGCGTCGACAAGCCGTGTTCGACTTCGCATCTTCAACGGTGCAACGATGCGCTTCCACCATCTCAGCCTCGGCGTGCCGTTCAACATCATCGCGACAGATCAGGGGCTTCTCGACGCCCCCATCGAAGCCGACGCGGTACTGCTGAGCCCTGGCGAGCGGGTAGAGATCATCGTCGACCTTGAGGAGGGCAAGGACCTGATGCTGCGCAGCGACGGCGTCCCCAATGGGGGAGGCCTGCCTGACGAGGAAGTCGCCAACGGGTTTGGCCTGCAAGACACCTTCGACCTGCTCGAGATCGCAGCGCCGGAACACGACACCGCACTCGACGCGCTACCGGCACAGCTCGTCCCCGTGGTGCGTCCTGATGTCAGCGGAGCACCGGAGCGCGAGTTCCGGCTTAACGGCTTCCAAATCAACGAGCAATCCATGGATATGGAACGCGTCGACTTTGTCATCGACCACAATGGCCCCGAAGTCTGGCACGTCACCAACGAGAACTCCGACTGGCCGCACAACTTCCACGTACACAATGCCAGGTTCCTGGTGGACAAGGTGGACAACGGCGAGGTTGCTTTCACCGAAGGCTGGCACGACACGATCTATGTACCGCCACTGTCAACCGTCACCCTCATTGTGGAGTTCGGCTGGCACCCGGATCCGACCTTGGCGTACATGTACCACTGCCACATGCTCTTCCACGAAGATGAAGGGATGATGGGGCAGTTCGTCATGGTTGAGCCTGGGCAGAAGGCGAACCTGCGGCCGATGCCGGAGGGGCATCACCACTAGGCTAAGTTCCAGGAAGACCACGACCTGAAAAGGTTTAAGAATTACTTGGAAGCTTTGCCTCCGCGAATGGCGTCTAACTTCCGTTGTAAGTCAGGGGAACCTGCCGAGACGATGCGCTGCAGCATTTGTTGGTTGCCTTGCATACGGCGTTTGTTTCTGGCTTCGTGCTCCGCAGCGATTTCCCAAAACTTTGTCGTGTTTATTAGATGCTTTGGAGAGCACTTCAATGAGTGATCGGTTGAATTGCTCCAAATAATCGAGTTGCTGGAGGGCGAACAGCGCTTGAACACATCTCTACAGAGGTCGACCGACCAAGCAAATTGTGACCGTTCTGCGAAGTGGTAGTCTGTGAGCCGTCCGAGCAACGCACACGTCCAGTCAGCAAACTGGATAGTTCCGTATAAGTGACTGTCGGCCTGAATCGGAACTTCAATGATGCTGCGGTTATCTTTGTTGGTTTTGCTGTAAATAGTTTTGCCAAGTGTTGCGACCGCACGTTCACGGTTGTCCGTATCAGTTGCATCCATGATGACCAGCAGCTCTTCATTGGCTTTCGTCGCTATCCTGCCAAGCCTATTGATGGCTTGGATCAAACAATGTTCCTCGCGCTCTTGAGAAGTCTCTTTAGTGACGCTGACTGGGCCAATTGGCTTCTCTTGTCCAAAGAAGAAGAGTTGACCACCAAGATTTCCCAGTTTTCGGTACAGCCTCTTAGTCGCTGGGTTGATTTCATCCTTGTACTCGCGGATATTCGCGGTGGTAAAGAGTGCTGATCCCTTCTTTTCCCACCGTCTTGGATGCGCATTAGCTTGCGTAATTTCCCAGTCAAGAAGCTGTTCTTTTACGTACTCAAAATAGCCACCAAATTGCCGAACGCTGTGCGACGGTATCAAATACCCGGCATAACCAAATACTGGGTGTGTATTAAACTTTTTATGGTCATGTCGGATGTAGGGGCCCTGGTGTCCGAATTCATCGAGGTAGGCTATGAGCATGGCGGTTCCTTCGAGATAGCTCAGCGGCCAGAACAATGCTTTGCTCTGGCCGCCGGAATTAGCGCGGTACGCGTGTTTCAGCGCCGCCACTGCAATTTCAATATAGCTTTTCCGGTAAACGGAGTCAATCGTGCAGTTTCGTGACTACATTTTGACTACATAAACCCCCACAAACGCCCTCAAACGCCCCACAGTTCACCCCGCTGGAAAACGAAAAACACCCCCAACCCAGGCAAAGCGCCAGGTAGCGGGGGCAATAAAAAGCTTCCCCACCAGGACTCGAACCTAGAATGACGGTACCAAAAACCGTAGTGTTGCCGATTACACCATGGGGAATTACTCGACCTAGTGTAACCGAAACCTCACGAAATGTTAAAAAGTGTGATGAGCTGGCAGTTTACGGGCTGTCGGGGTGATGCCCGGGGTGGGCTCTAAGCTAGAATGCATGGCTCGGCAGCGAATGACAAGAACGCAGCGCAGGGACCAGTTGCTCGCAATTGGTCGCGCTGCCTTTGCAGAACGTGGATTTGATGGAATCTCCATGGAGGAGATTGCGCTGCGTGCAGATGTGTCGAAGCCCGTCGTGTACGAACACTTTGGCAGTAAGACCGGGTTGTACGACGCCGTCGTTTCGCAGGAGATGGCGCGGTTCGAGCGCACGATTGTCGAAGTGATCCAGAACGGACGCTGGCGAGAGCGCATTGATAATGGCGTGTTGGCTCTGCTGACGTACATCGATGAGGAAACTGATGGGTTTATCATCCTGGTGCACGGTAGGATCCTCGGACGTGAACGAACGTACTCGACAGTGCTGAACCGCGTAACTGCGGAGGTGTCCTACCTGCTTGAGCGTGCGTTTGAGCACCGCGGCCTCGATGCTTCGGTGGCGGCACTGTACGGGCAGGCGCTGGTTGGGACCGTGTCGAATACGGCGTTGTGGTGGTTGGACCAACGGGGCGTCGATACGCGGTTGGATAAGGCGACGGTCGCGGCGCACATTTCGAACCTGTGCTGGAACGGGTTGAGCGGGTTGGAGGCACAGCCCCGCATCATGACGAACGAAGTGGAGGAACAGTAGTGGAAGAACAGACAGCTCAGGCGCCTGCGTTGGGTGGTTTGCTCACTATGGCGCTTACCGACCCGAAGCTTAAGGGCTTGGTGGGCAACATCGGCGTCGACTCGCTGCACGTGACTGGAATTGACCAGGTTCGTTCGTGGGCTACGGGTGCGCTGGCTCGCCAGGTTCCGGTGCTGTTGGTGACAGCAACGAGCCACGAGGCGGAGGATCTGACTGCTGAACTGCAGGCGATGCTCGGAAAGGGCAAGGTCGCCAACTTCCCCGCTTTTGAGACGCTGCCTCACGAGCGGTTGTCGCCGGCGCCTGATGTCGTGGGTGCCCGTGCGAAGGTGCTGTGGGAGATGCCCCAGGTCATCGTCGCCTCGGCGCGCGCCTTCTGCCAGCCAGTGTTGCCCGCGGTGGAGCCGATTACAGTGAAAGTCGATACCGAGTGGGACTTCACGGAGCTGACCGAACAAGCCGTCAACTTCGCCTACGAGCACGTCGACATGGTGGCAAAGCGCGGGGAGTTCGCCACGCGCGGTGGCATCATCGATATCTTTCCGACCACCGCCGAGTACCCAGTGCGCCTCGAGTTCTGGGGCGACGAAGTCACCGACATCCGAAGCTTCGCCGTCGCCGACCAGCGCACCATCGAGGAGCTCACATCCGTCGAGCTTTTTCCGGCGCGCCAGTTAATTATCGACGCCAGCGTGGCCAAACGCGCCGATGAGCTTGCCCGCACGAACCCGTCGAATACCACGCTGGTGCAGCTGCTCACGCGGATCTCTGAGCACACCCACGCCGATGGGGAAGAGGTACTCATCCCGGTGCTCAGCGACGCGAAGTACTCGGTGCTGCCGGAGCTCATGCCGAAGGGCAGCATTGTGTTCGTCTCTGGGCCTGAAAAGGTGCGCACCCGTATCGCGGACCTCGAAGCCACGGACCAGGAATTCTTGGAAGCTGGGTGGGAGGCCGCGGCGATGGGTGCGGAGGGCCCGCTTGCTGTGGAGGGGCTGGACGTATCGGCGTCCTCGTTCCGTTCGTTCGAGTCGTTGGAAGTGTCGGCACGCAACGCGGGCAACGCGTGGTGGACATTCGCACCTCCAGGCATGTTTGCCGCCGATGATGCGATGACGCTGCCGCTGGAATTCGAGGCTGCACCCGCACCGAAGGGCGAGCCCAAAGCAATTGAGCAGCTCTACGCGACGTTGAAACTGCACGTGCAAACCAACGGGGGCAAGGTAGCGTTCGTGGCGCCAGCGAAGGGCACCGTTGAGCGCATGGCGGAGCGACTGAGGGAGCACGGTATCTCGGCGCGCATCGCCACCCCTGGGTTGGAACCCGTCGATGGCGCGGTCACGGTCTACCAGTCCCTTTCACATGCAGGTCTCGTGTTCCCCGGACCCAACCTCGTGGTAGTGACAGAAACCGACGTGACCGGCAACCGCGTCGGCGACATCGCTGGCGCGAAGCGGCGCCGCCCGCGGCGCCGGAACCGGGTGGACCCACTCGCGCTGACTCCCGGTGATTTTGTTGTGCATGACACGCATGGCATCGGCAAGTTCATCAAGATGGCCGAGCGCACCATCAAAACCGGTGACGAAGCCTCCCGGCGCGAGTACATCGTGTTGGAATACCAACCAGCTAAGCGCGGCCAGCCCGGCGATCAGCTCTGGGTGCCGATGGAATCCCTCGACCTGCTGAGCAAATACACCGGCGGCGAGAAGCCTTCGCTGTCCAAGATGGGCGGCTCCGACTGGAAGAACACCAAGCGCAAGGCGCGCGCCGCCGTACGTGAGATCGCCGGCGAACTCATTGAGCTTTACGCTAAGCGTCAGGCCGCGCCGGGCCACGCTTTCGGCCCAGACACGCCGTGGCAACACGAGATGGAGGACGCGTTCCCGTTCGTAGAAACGGAGGACCAGCTCGCTGCCATTGAGGCGGTCAAGGAGGACATGGAGAAGCCGACACCGATGGACCGCGTGATCGTCGGTGACGTGGGATTCGGAAAGACCGAGGTTGCTGTTCGCGCCGCGTTCAAGGCAGTGCAAGACGGACAGCAGGTGGCGGTGCTTGTGCCGACGACGCTTCTTGCCCAGCAGCATTACTCCACGTTCAACGAGCGCATGGACGGCTTCGGGGTCACCGTTCGCGAGCTGTCGCGCTTTACTTCAGCGAAGGAAGCTAAGGAGATTATGGCAGGGGTGGCGGATGGTTCCGTCGACGTTGTGATCGGCACACACCGTCTGCTGCAGACGGGCGTGTTCTGGAAGCAGCTTGGCCTCATCATTGTGGATGAGGAGCAGCGCTTCGGCGTAGAGCACAAGGAGCACATCAAGGCCCTGAAGAGTCACGTCGACGTGCTCACGATGACCGCGACGCCAATCCCGCGGACCCTGGAGATGAGCCTGACGGGCATCCGCGAGATGACCTCGATCACGACTCCTCCGGAGGACCGCCACCCGGTGCTGACCTACGTTGGCCCGCAGGAAGAGAAGCAGGTTGCGGCAGCTATTCGACGCGAACTGCTCCGCGACGGCCAGGTGTTTTATATCCACAACCGCGTTTCCGATATTGAGAAGACGGCGCGCTCCCTGCGGCAACTCGTACCCGAGGCCCGCGTCGTGGTCGCGCATGGGCAGATGGGTGAGCAGCAGCTTGAGCAGACAGTCCAAGGGTTTTGGAACCGCGAATTCGACGTGCTTGTCTGCACCACCATCGTGGAGACCGGCCTGGACATCGCCAACGCTAACACCCTGATCGTGGAGAACGCGCAGAACATGGGTCTGAGCCAGCTGCACCAGCTGCGCGGGCGCGTCGGGCGTTCCCGCGAACGCGGCTACGCGTACTTCCTGTACCCGAAAGAGAAGACACTCACCGAAACGTCCTACGACCGACTTGCGACCATCGCACAGAACAACGACCTCGGCGCCGGCATTGCTGTCGCGCAGAAGGACCTGGAGATGCGCGGTGCCGGCAACGTGCTCGGCGCGGAGCAGTCCGGCCACATTGCAGGTGTTGGCTTCGACATGTACGTCCGGCTGGTCGGGGAGGCCGTCGAAACGTACAAGGCGCTCATGACCGGCGAAGTCGTCGACGCGACAGACCAGGGCCCGAAGGAGATCCGAGTGGATCTGCCTGTCGACGCCCACATCCCCGAAAGCTACATCAACGCCGAGCGCCTGCGCCTGGACGTGTACCGAAAACTTGCCGAGGCCCGCGATGAGCAGGACCTGCGCAAGGTTGCCGAGGAAATGATCGACCGCTTCGGACCACTTCCGACCGAGGTCTTGCGCCTCTTCGCGGTTGCACGCGTGCGCCACTTGGCTCGAACTGCTGGAATCTCGGATATCTTGACTCAAGGCACGAGGATCAAGTTCCACCCCGTGGAGTTGCCAGACTCGAAGCAAGTCAGGTTGAAGCGCCTGTACTCGGGAGCGAATTACCGTGCTGCGGCAAAGACACTGCAGGTACCAATGCCACGTGAAGGCAAAGGCATCAACCAGCCAAACCTGCGCGACATGGAGCTGCTGCAGTGGGTCGCCGACTTCATCGCGGACATTTTCGATGCCGAGAAGATCTCCGTTACTGGTGAGTCCGATGGCGACGGTGGCAGGAAAAAGAAACGCATCATCAGTGTGAGCCAGTAGCGGTTTCTACCGGGCTTTGTCCGGTGGTGCCTATTGGGAGTTTTCCCGGTGCTGCCTGTACTATGGGCCCGTGCGCCCCTATAGCCCAATCGGCAGAGGCAGTTGACTTAAAATCAATTCAGTGTGGGTTCGAGTCCCACTGGGGGCACAACGCAACGTCCCGCATACCTACAGGTAGCGGGACCTTTTGTGTTCCTATCGGCTATGCTGTGGGCACCCCTTTTCTCCGAAGACCTTGAGGAAGCAATGAAGCAATACGCAGCAGTCGGGATGATCGCAGTCGCTTGTTTGGGCGTTGTGGGTTGTTCCGGTGACAGTGGTTCGAGCTCCAGCAGCAACGATGCAGCCCCGGCCACGATCACCCAAACAATCACCACCACAGATTCACACGCGGAGGACACCGCCGCCCCAACCAGCGCCTCCGAGGATACCGAGACTCATACATTTTCAACGCGCCACTCCATCAACACTGGTCAAGTAGGAGGGGAGTGTGGCACCACTGAGTTCGGCGACCGAATCAAGGCGGGACCCGCAACATCGTGCGAATTTGCAGCTGAGATCTTCGACGTCGCCTACGCCGCAACCTGGCGCTACGTAGCGGCGAACCCCAACGTGAACGCGGTGCCGCGGGCTGATATCTCGGTGACGAGTCCCGTCACCGGCGAAACCTACCCGATGGTGTGCAAGATGGGCAGCGATGGCCGTGACATGTGGTGCGATCACCCCGAAGACGAGAACAACTCGGTGCACTTCTACACGTCTGGCGGTAGCCAACGGATGGCGAATCGCGTCAACCTTGTTCAGTAAGGTCGGGCCAGCGAACTATTAGAGTAGGTTCGTTAACGAGCGAACGGCCTGCTCATCAACCTTTGGCTTTTGCAACACAGCAACCAAGAACCCGGACTGCTCCGTGAACGGCTCCAAGTCCCAGCTCGCAAACTGGTGCTGTGGCTGGAACCCGACTTCGTGGCACATGGTGAGGAAGTCGTCGAACTCCCATCCGCGCCCACGCCCGAAGCCGACGACGAACCGTCCGCCCGGACGTAGCGTTCGGAAGATGTTCTCAAGCGCGGGCCTGCGACCGTCGACGGCGAGGAACCCCATCACGTTGCCTGCCGAGACCGCAATATCGATATCGCGGACCTCGATCGGATCGGCGGAAAGGTCGCCAACTACCCAAGTTGCTTCGGGGAAGTCTTGCTTCGCGTACCCGATCAGCACCGGGTCGATGTCCACACCGAAGACGATATGTCCACGCTTTGCCAGATAGCCGCCAAGGCGACCAGTCCCGCACCCTGCATCGAGGATGCGGGAGTGGCGGGCGGAGAGGGCGTCGATAAGCCGGGCCTCCCCGTCGATATCTTTGCCCTGTTGCACGAAGTTGCGCCACCGCTGGGCGTAATTCTCGGAGTGGTCAGGGTTTGCAGCGACAATTTCTTTCCAAGTGGCCATGCCCAAAACTATAGCTTCGGCCCCTTGGAAGTCACCTCCGCGTCCGTTGGGATGGCGTCTACCGGGATATCCTTCGGGAACGCGTGAGCAAGTGCGGCAGCAAAGTGCTTGCCACGGATGTCATTGCCGGTGGCGTTGTAGTGCACCTCGTCGTCTGCGAGGAACCAATCCAAGTTGGAGCGCGCCTCGCTCGCCCAGTCGTAGACGACTACGTCTCGACGCTCCTTCGCAACCTTGCGCAATGCAACATTGAACTCGTCCATGTTCTCGTTGGCGTAGTAGCCATTCGACGGGTTACCCGTTGCGGCTGTCGGCCACATCACGCGGTAGCCCTCCAACAGGTCAAGCATCTTGCGGATGTTTGCCTCCAACTCACCCGTGGGGTCGTAGCCGTAGGAGCGGGCAGCGTCTGCGTTGGCGGCGTCGTTCACGCCGGTGGCGATGACCCAGCAGGTGCCATCGTCAGCTGCACCCTGGGCGAGCAGTTGCTGCACGGACTCAATCGCAGACGGGTAGTTCTCTCCGTTGCCGTTGAATCCCTGATTCGTCGCGCGAGCGCCAAACACGCTCGTATCTACCTCGCTTGCGCCAGCGTCCAAGTATCGGTCAATCGCAGTGACCGCGCCTTCAGGAAGCTGGTTGATATCGAACATGCCAATCGAGGTGGAATCGCCGACGTGGATGACCTTCTCGCAGCTCATCTTCACGTCCGAAGGCTGGTCCTCCCATGAAGCTTTCTCAGAGGCGGACGTCGTCAAGCTTTCCTCAGTTTCCTTGGCTTTGTCCTTTCCCTCGCGATGGTCGCGCGTGCCTCCGCGTTGCGCATCCTGAGGCAGGGACATGGTGGTGTTCGGCTTCGAGGTATCCATGGCGAACACAGCCGGGATGCCTATTGCAATGATTGCGGCGAGCGTAATCGTCGAACCAAGCGTGATCGGGCGGAGTGCCTCCAACGGGTGTGCGCGGAATTGCTTCAGGGGCCCGAACACGCCATTGCGACGGATTGGGTTCTCAAACATGGTCCAGCTCAGCGCAGCAAGTGCAGTCGAAAGCACAAACACGAGGATGGAGGACCACACGCGGTGATCCTGCAACCACGCATCCGGCATGAAGTAAATCACCGGCATGTGCCACAGGTAAATACCGTAGGAGCGTTCGCCGATCCAGCGAAGCGGCTCCCAGCTGAAAATGGTCGTCCAGGGGCCGCGCGCCCCAATGACTGAGTAGATAGCAGCAACTGACGCAAGGTTCAGAAGCAGGATCCCACCCTTGTACAAGAACATGTTTTCCTGCGCGACGAGCATGCTCAGCGCGAAGATGCCGCCGAAGCCGAGGGTGCCAACAACGGTGCTCAGAACAGGGGAGGAACCAATGTTCTTACCGGCGTGCTTCCGTGAGGAAACCACGATTGCTAAGACCGCGCCGAGGAGCAGCCCGCCCGCGCGGGTATCGGTGCCCTCGTAGACGCGAGTCGCGTCGATAGAAGGATCAGCGAGCACCCACATCCAGATAAAGGAAGCTCCGGCGAGCACCGTGGTCACGACGGCGACAATCCACCCACGACGGAACACCCTCAGCAGCACCCACAGCAACAGCGGCCACAAGAGATAAAATTGTTCCTCGATCGCCAGTGACCACATATGGTCCAGCGGACCGGGGCCATTGAACTGATCGAAGTACGATGAACCGACGGCGATGTTATGCCAGTTGTTCACGTAGAAAATGGAGCTCAACGCTTCAAACGAGCGGTCACGAAGGTTGCCCGCATCGAACGCGACGGAAAGAATCACGACTGCCAACACTGTGGTCAGCATCGCAGGTATGAGACGGCGGAAACGCCTGACCCAAAACGTCTTCAGGTGCAGCGAGTTATCCCGGTAGTGCCCACGCATGAGGTTAAGCGTGATCAAGTACCCCGAGAGGGTGAAGAACACGCCCACGCCTAGCAGGCCACCGCTGAACCCAGGGAGGTTGAGGTGGTACGCGATAACCAGCATGACCGCTAGCGTTCGGATCCCGTCGAGGGCGGGGACATAGCGGTGAGAACCTGATATTGGGGGCGGCATGGGATGGCGACCTTCCTGGAGTGCGACAAACGTACAGAAGTATAGCGCTGCCAGAAAGATGGACATGAATTGTGGTGCAGATTGCTGCAGAGGCCACGCTCAGTGGCGTGATCCGGACAAATTCTTTGGGCGCATGGAACTAAAACAACACCCAGTGCGTTGGAGTAGGTGAACGATTGTTCTCAAAAGAAAGGATCAGGGGTCCGTGAGTAGCAACAACCCTGTATTGAAAACTCTGCAGGGAGTAGATTCCCAACGTGGCACTGGGTACCAGGGGTACGGTGCCGCGAACCCGTACGAGCAAGCACCCATGGGTGCATCGGCGGGCACCGTGTCTGAGGACCGTCCAATGACGGTTGACGACGTTGTCACTAAAACCGGCATTACCCTTGCCGTAATTGTCGCCTTTGCAGTAATTAACTTCGGACTGTACCTCGGTGGGTACGGCTCCATTGCCAGCATTCTGACGCTGGTCGGTGCCGTCGCCGGTTTCGTCCTCGTGATGATTCACGCATTTGGCAAAAAGTACGGTTCCCCAGTTATTACCCTGGCGTACGCGGCTGCTGAGGGCCTGTTCCTTGGTGGGTTCTCATTCGCCATCACCGGGCAGTTCAGTGTCGCCGGCGCGGACGCAGGCGCGTTAATCTTCCAGGCGATCTTGGGCACCTTCGGTGTCTTCGCGGGCATGCTTGTGGTCTATCGCACCGGTGCCATTCGCGTTACCCCGCGGTTTAATCGGATCCTCACCGCAGCCATTTTCGGCGTGCTCATCCTGGTTGTCGGCAACCTCTTGTTGAGCATCTTTACAGGCATGAATCCGCTTCGCGGTGGTGGCACCATCGCCATCGTGTTTAGCCTGGTCTGCATCGTGCTGGGCGCACTTGCGTTCCTGCAGGACTTTGACGTCGCCGATAAGTTGGTGCGCATGGGCGCCCCATCGCAGGCGGCCTGGGGCGTTGCACTTGGCCTGGCAGTGACTCTGGTGTGGCTCTACACCGAGATCCTGCGCCTGCTGTCTTACTTCCAACAGCGATAGCGCACGCGCTCACTGCAATAAATACCCGGCCCCACGACTGTGAGGCCGGGTATTTTTGTCTAGTTGCGCTCAAAAGCGCCCCGGCCAACAACATCGCTGGGCCGGGGCAGGGAGCTAATTGCTGTATTCAGCGTACTTAGCGTGCACCCTCAGGGTTGATAGACGTGCCGTCAACGGTGATGGTTTTAAACACGAGCACACCATCTACGATGTCTGGGTTGCCCAGGACAACCTGCACATCTTCGATTTCGCGGTTCGGATTGACCGTGGTGCGGGTAGCGGTGCCCTGCGCGAGCTGCTCAGACCAGGTATCCCACACGATGTCCTGGAGGAAATCGTTCTGGTCGCTGCAGTTGAGAGTCAGCGAAGCTGGACGCTCAAGGCCGACGCTGCCGCAGTTATTGACCAGTGGGGTCTTGTCCGAAGCACCCATAGCGGTGACAGTCTCGGTGACTGCAGCCTCAGAGGTAGCGCCTGCTGCATCGGTTACGTTCGTCGGGGTTGCCTTCGCGCGCTCACCAGGAAGCGAAGTTGGGTCCTGGCTTTGTGCCGTATCAACCTTCAGGTCCGACGGGTTTTGGTGTGGTGGGTGGCAGGCAGTCAAGCCCACAGCACCGAGTGCGACCACGCTGGTGAGTACTAGCTTGCGGGAAAAGAACTTATTCACAGGAATTCCTTCAATGTCAGCGATCACGGATAACGCCGATGGCGTAGACAGGCTACTTCGCCCGTGGCGTGGAAGCCTTAACAGAATCATACGGTTCTGCGGAGACGATTGTTACCGAAATCTCTCGGCCATTTGGGGCGTTGTAGGTGCGGGTTTCACCCTCGGAAGCACCGACTACGGCTGCGCCGAGCGGAGAGTTCTCCGAGTAGGTCTCCAGGTCCTCGTTGTCCGTCGAAGCCGCGCGGGTACCGATCAGGAACGTTTCCTTATCATTTTCGTCATTGTTGTAGTAGACGTGCACGACGGAACCTACGTGGGCTACACCCTCGACGATGCCGGAGCGCTCCGTGGTGGAGTTAGCCAGCAGTTCGGAAATCTGCTTAATGCGAGCTTCTTCCTGGTCCTGCTGCTCACGCGCGGCGTCGTAGCCAGCGTTTTCCTTGAGGTCGCCTTCTTCACGGCGTTCGTTAATTTCGGCTGCGATGACAGGGCGATTGTCGATGAGCTGCTGAAGCTCAGCTTCAAGCTTGGCCTTCATCTCCGGGGTGATGTACTGCTGCTGAGTTTGCGCCATCAGGTAAAAACCTTCCCTATATATGTCAAACGAGCCCGCCGGTTGGCGGGCAACTTTACCAGGCGGATAATAGCACAGCTGCCGCGCAGGTGGTGCACTGGTGAGGCTTAGCGGGCGTCGTAAAAGGTGCTGGTGGGGTCCATGTAGAACGGCAGATTGTCCGAGCAGCCGTAGACACGTCCTGAGACTGCCGGCTCGCGCACCGGTAGTTCGACGGCGACCCGCTCGAGCTCCTGCCCGCCTGCGGGGAGTACTACTTCTCGACGCCCAACTTCGGCATGCGCGTAGTTGACCGCAGTGACGATGCAGTACGAAGGGGCCTCGACGTCTTTGCGTGATACATCGATCCACATGCGTGTGGTGTTGTCGTCAACAGCTTCGAGCGAGATGAAATCCGCAGTGACGGTGCGGGACTCCTGCTTCTTGAAGTAGTCAAAGACACTGTAAAGCAGCACGACGACGAGGCCGATGGCGATCAGCGCGACGATCCGGCCAGCGGCGTTGCTGCGTTTCGTGGCTGTCGGGGTGGTGCTGGAGCCGTATCGGGATGTTGGGCGACTGGGAGAAGTCACGGTTACCTACCTCGCTGAATGACGCTGGATGACGCTGTAGCTGCAATCCGTTCCAATGGTACTAAGATGGCGCGAAGTTACGGAATCAGGCCCCGAAGAAGTTCTAGGAGGAATAGTGGCCGGCTTGCGCTTGATGGCGATCCACGCACACCCAGACGACGAGTCCTCTAAAGGTGCAGCAACGATGGCAAAATACGCATCGGAGGGGAACCGGGTGCTCGTCGTCACATGTACTGACGGGCGACGAGGCGACATCTTGAACCCTGCGATGGATCGGCCGGGCGTGCTGGAGAACATCCTCGAGGTCCGGGAGCAGGAGATGGCGGAGGCCGCGGCGGCCCTCGGCGTGGAACATCAGTGGATGGGGTACGAAGACTCGGGTCTGCCACAAGGCGACCCGCTGCCCCCGCTGCCGGAAGGCTCGTTCGCGACCCAAGACCCGGAGGCAGTGACGGCGCATCTCGTCGAGTCGATTCGAGAGTTCAGGCCGCATGTCATCATTACCTACGACGAAAACGGTGGCTACCCGCACCCCGACCACTTGATGGTCCACGAAATCTCGATGCTGGCCTGGGACAAGGCGGGAGATCCATCCTTTGCTCCTGAAGCAGGGCAGGCGTGGACGCCATTGAAGCTGTACTACAGCCATGGATTTATCCTGCAGCGGATGCGTCTTCTGCAGGACCGCTTGTACGCGCAGGGAAAGAAGAGCCCGTACGAGCTGATGATTCAGCGGTGGGAAGAAAACAAAGCGGATGTGATGAGTCGCGTGACCACAAGGGTGGAGTGCGCGGAGTACTTCCCCCAGCGTGCAGCAGCGCTGACGGCACATGCGACACAGATTGATCCGGCGGGCGCGTTTTTGGCGAGCCCAGTTGAGGACCAGCAGGAGGTATGGCCGACAGAAGAGTTTGAGTTGGCCAGAACTCGCGTAGCATCAACGTTGCCGGAAGATGATCTCTTCGCCGGTATTGACCCGAAGACCGCGGACGCGCTCGCTGAAGGTTTCGGGCAAGAGCGCTAACATTTTCAGCACAAGGAAGACGAAATACACATGATGACGACAGCACACGCAGCGATTATCAACACCTCTGCTTACTTGGTGGCGCAGGCGCCGAAGGAAAACCCGGTGGGGCCTGACTTTGGCAAGGCTTCGCCATTCGGCCTGTTGCTGTTGGTGATGCTGGCTGTGGTCATTTTGTCTCTGGGGTTTGCGTTCCATCGCCGGTACTCGCGGTTCCGCCGTCGCAGCCTCTTCGCTGAGAAGCACGGAATCGACCCGTTTGACCAGGAGGCGCTGGATAAGGCCATGGCGGAGGCGGGTGTGCTTGATCGCCGGAAGAAGCGTTGGATCTAAGGCATCTAACATACATACCGTTGATTGGTGAGTAAGGTTGGGTCCGTGAGTAGCCTCCAAAAAATTCTGTATCCGCTGTATGAAGCGCGCCTGAAGCGTGAGCTGAAGGGCAAGAAACGCCCGAAGCACATCGCGGTCATGGCGGACGGCAACCGACGGTGGGCCCGTGAGGCTGGGTTCACCGATGTTTCTCATGGCCACCGGGTGGGTGGGGCGAAGATCGGCGAACTTGTGCGGTGGTCGGCGGAAATGGACGTGGACGTCGTTACGATCTACCTGTTATCAACGGAGAATTTGCAACGGACTTCGGAAGAAGTTGAGCTGCTGTTCGACATTATTTCCGAGGTGATCGAGGACCTTGCGACGCAGTCTTACTCCTGCAAGGTTCGGCTCGTAGGGCACCTGGAGCTCTTGCCGGATGAGGTTGCAGAAAGGATGCGCCGATCTGCCGACACCACCACAGGCAAAGCTGGCCTGACCGTCAACATTGCGGTGGGGTACGGCGGCAGGCAAGAAATTGTCGACGCCGTTCGCAGCCTCATTAGCGACGCCGCTGCCAGCGGCTGCAGCGTGGACGAACTGGTCAACGCAGTGACCGTCGAGTCCGTGTCGCAGCACCTGTACACCTCAGGTCAGCCCGATCCAGACTTAGTGATCCGGACGTCGGGGGAGCAGCGCCTCTCCGGCTTCCTACTGTGGCAGGCGGCGTACTCCGAGATCTGGTTTACGGACACGTACTGGCCCGCGTTCCGCAAGATTGACTTCCTTCGCGCGTTGCGCGAGTACTCGCAGCGCTCCCGTCGCTTCGGCAAGTAGGCAGCTACCTGGCGCTACATTTTGCGCATGCGGACCCACTGCACTGAATGGTCGGCGCCTTTGCGTAGCACGAGCGAGGCACGGATACGGGTGGGGGCAATGTTTTCCACTAGGTTCGGCAGGTTGATGGACTGCCAAATATCGCGTGCCTTGTGACGGGCCTGCGCCTCATCGATGTCGGCATAGTGCGCAAAGTGCGCGCCGGGCTCTCGAAACGCGGTGTTGCGAAGCTTCATGAAGCGGTCGATGTACCAGCGTTCAATATCGGTGGTGAGGGCGTCGACATAAATTGAGAAGTCGAAGAGGTCGGACACCATGAGGGTCGGGCCGGTTTGGAGGACGTTGAGCCCTTCGAGAATGATGATGTCCGGCTGGCGGACCTCAATGAACTCGCCTGGGATGATGTCGTAGGCGAAGTGAGAATATATCGGCGCTTTGACCAGTGGTTGACCCGACTTGACCTCGGTGACAAAGCGCATGAGGTCGCGCCGGTTGTAGGATTCCGGGAATCCTTTGCGGTCCATCAGGTTGCGCTCTTTGAGCACTTTGCTGGGATAGAGGAACCCGTCGGTGGTGATGAGGTCCACTCGAGGATGAGAGTCCCAACGCTGTAGCAACACCTGCAGTACACGGGCAGTCGTTGACTTGCCGACGGCCACCGACCCCGCAATCCCGATAATGAATGGCACGTGGCCTGGGTCATCACCGATAAACGTCTCTGTAGCCTTCGTAAGTTTTTGTCTGGCCCGTACCTGGAGGTGAATCAGGCGAGAGATCGGAAGGTAAATGTCTTCAACTTCCTGCATATCGAGGTTCTCGCCGATACCACTGAGCTTGGCTACTTCGTCCTCCGTCAAGACTTGTGGCATTTGCGCACGTCGGTGCCGCCAATCGTCGCGGTGAAAGTCCAAATAAGGGCTCGAATCCGAAGTGCGGGGAGATTTCGCCATGCGTAACATTGTTACATTTGTTGTTTCGTGCCGGGGAACTCAGGTACAGATACTTCTGAAGTTCCTGAATAAAGTGGACTTCTTTCGTAGCGCTGATGCTTATACTGCATAGCAGTGCCAGGCGTAGGTGTGCCTGGGCATGAGCTATAACATGATTGACTGTCTGATCTTGAAAGGACCCGGTGCACGTGTCTGAAGACCTCCGCTACCAGGATCTCGCTACTTTTGACCCCGAAGTTCACGAAGCGATCGTTCAGGAGCTGTCGCGCCAGCGAAACACGCTGGAGATGATTGCCTCCGAGAACTTCGTTCCGCGAGCAGTGCTGCAAGCACAGGGTTCGGTGTTTACAAACAAATATGCCGAAGGCTACCCAGGTCGTCGCTACTACGGTGGCTGCGAGCACGCCGACGTCGTTGAAGACCTGGCGCGCGACCGCGCGAAGGAGCTCTTCGGCGCGAAATACGCGAACGTGCAACCACACTCCGGTGCGCAGGCGAATGCGGCTGTGTTGATGGCGCTGTGCGAGCCGGGCGACACCATCTTGGGCCTCAGCCTCGCTCACGGTGGCCACCTGACGCACGGTATGAAGATCAACTTCTCCGGCAAGCTGTACAACGTCGCTGCGTACGAGGTTGAAAAAGACACGTGCACCATCGACATGGAGAAGCTGCGTGAACAGGCGCGCGAGGTCAAGCCGAAGGTGATCATCGCGGGTTGGTCCGCGTACCCTCGCCACGAGGACTTTGCTGAGTTCCGCTCGATCGCAGACGAGGTTGGTGCGTACTTGTGGGTCGATATGGCGCACTTCGCTGGCTTGGTCGCTGCTGGTCTGCACCCGTCGCCGGTGACTCATGCACACGTTGTGTCCTCCACGGTGCACAAGACCATTGGTGGACCACGCTCCGGCTTCATCCTGACCAACGATCTCGAGCTGCACAAGAAACTCAACTCCGCAGTGTTCCCAGGCCAGCAGGGTGGCCCGCTGGTGCACGTGATCGCTGCGAAGGCTACCGCCTTCAAGCTCGCCGCGACGGAGGCTTTCCGTAACCGCCAGGAGCGCACGCTCGAGGGCGCAAAGATTCTCGCCGAGCGCTTGACCCAGCCAGACGCCAAGGAAGCCGGCATCGACGTCGTCTCCGGCGGCACCGATGTCCACCTTGTGCTAGTGGACCTGCGTAACTCCGCGATGGATGGCCAGCAGGCAGAGGATTTGCTGCATAAGGCTGGCATTACGGTGAACCGCAACGCCGTTCCTTTCGATCCGCGTCCGCCAGCCGTGACGTCGGGGCTGCGTATTGGCACCCCGGCGCTGGCGACCCGCGGCTTCGGCAAGGAAGAGTTCGAGGAAGTTGCGGAAATTATCGCCGAGGCGCTTATCCAGGGTGAGAACGCCGACGTCGACGCCCTGCACGCCCGCGTAGACGCGCTGGCGGAGCGGTTCCCGCTCTACCCGGGCCTCGAAGATTGGAAGATGCTCTAAGAGCTACTGCTGCTGCTCGGCCTGGCGCTGCTCTGAATGAGTGGTGCGGGCCGAGCTCAACCATTCCGGCTGGTTTTTCAACAGCTCGTTGATCTCCTCAGTGGTGAGCGGCTTGTCCATGTCGTTTGCTTTGAGTGCGGTGATTGAGATCCCGAGTTTGCGCGCCACCTCGGGGCGGGGGTGTGGCCCATTGCGGCGCAGTTCCTGCAGCCACTCTGGGGGATTGTTCTGTAATTCGCGCAGTTGCGCGTGCGTCACGGCATTGTCTTGGAACTCCTGCGGCGTCGCTGGCAGGTAGATCCCGAGTTTCTTCGCGGCGGTCGCGGCCTTCATCGCGGTTCCGGATGGCTTCTGTGTAGTCATACACCAAACGGTAGCATTGTGCCATGCTATCGCTTGCTTTCGTCACCGGCACAGAGCCAGGGAAGTGGTTTAAACGCTTCGCACAGTCCACACCGCACTCGCTCGATACGCAAGGTGTCGACGACCCCTTCGCTGATCTCCTGGACGAGACGACTTCTACATCGCTGGCGCTGATGCGCCTGCCCGATGACCGTATTACCGATGAATTTCACGTGGTCCGTCTCTATACCGAGGCTCCCGGCGTTGCCGTGCCCAAGGACTCTTTGTTTGCAGAGCTTGGGGAGCGCGTCGATTACGCGGACCTCGAAGGCGAAATCATCAACTGGGTCTACCAGCCGGAGGCGTCACTTGAAGAGCTTCGTGGTGCATTGCAGGTCGTTGCGGCAAACGTTGGCGTGGCATTGGCCCCGTTGCCGTTGTTGAAGGTGCTCTCGAAGAAACAGATCGCGTGTTTGGAAGTTTGGCACGCTCCGCTGGTTGAAACTGAGATTGCATTGGTGTGGCGGAAAGCCGACGACGGTGACGAGATCCAGGACTTTGTGGGCGTCGCAAAAGGGCGCACCGCTCGCTCGTCGAGGGGGAGTGAGCCGACTGCTGGGACGAGGCGGCGCAAACAGGTGTCAGACTCCCGTGCTGCGCAGGGCAAACGCTTATATACGAAACGTGGGAAAAAGCGCAAGGGTGCGGCCGGGAAAACACCCCGAACGGGGGTGAAACGGAGGCGGCGAAAGTGAAATTTGCATAATGGAAACCAGACAAATTCAACAACGAAAGGAAATTTTGATGAATTACAAGAAGGTTTTTACTTCCGCCGTTGCTGCTACCGCTCTGGCCGCAGGCTTGGTTGCTTGCTCTGACGGAGAGGGCGCCGATAGCACTGCTACCACCGCTGCGGATGGTGCTTCCGGCACCGCAACGGTGACCAACATCGAGACAGCTACAGAGGCAGCCGAGACGGAGACTGCTGCTGAGACCGCCACCGACGCTAATGGTGCAGAGGGCTCTACGGAGTCTGTCTCCTTGACTACCGCAGACGGTGAAGAGGTCAAGGTTCCAACCGGTCTGGTCCAGGCAATCGGCCAGTACGCTGACTCGGAGTGGGGCGAGCCGATGAAGGTTACGGAGCACGATGGCAGCTGGATCGTTGACTTTGACAATGACCACCACGTCGCCTGGAATGAAAACACCGGTGGCGCTCCGATCTGGGGCCAAATTGCTAACGTGTGGCTGACGAATGAAGGCGTTATGGACAAGGTTGGCTTCCCAACCGCAGCCGAGACCCCACTTCCAAATGAATCTGGCTGGTTCCAGGAGTTCGAGCACGGCACCATCGAGTGGACTCGTGAAAACAACGACACCGGCGCGTTCGCTGCAAACATCATCGAGAAGTAATTTGTAGCTCTACAACGGCTTTTGTCCCCGTTGGTTGCACGATGTGTGACCAATGGGGACAATGTTTTTTATGACCAAAAAAGGGTTTACCATTCGACCAATCCGGCCAGAAGACTACCCGCAGGTGCGTAGCATCTACGAGATGGGTCTGAGTACCGGAAACGCAACTTACGAGACGCGCGGCTTGACATGGGAGCAGTTTTCCAGGGCGAAGATCATGGAAACGGTGTTTGTTGCCGTTGATGAACACGATGACTCGCGTGTGCTCGGATGGGTAGCTGCGGCGAAGGCGTCGTCGAGAAGCGTGTTCCATGGAGTAGTTGAAGACTCCATCTACGTGCATCCGGATGCGCGCGGCATGGGGGTATCCGGTGCGCTGCTAGACAAGCTCATCGCGACGTGCATCGAACTTGATAAGTGGTCGATTCACTCGTGGATCTTCCCGGAAAACGAAGGATCGGCAGGGCTGCACAAGTCGCGCGGGTTTGAGAAAGTTGGCACCTTCCATCACATGGCGAAAATGTCCTACGGTGAGCGGGAAGGCCAGTGGCGTGACTCGGACATCTACGAGCTGCTGTTGCCGAAGCCGGGAGAAAAGAAACCAGGCAAAAGCCAGGTCTAGTCACGCCTCATCGTTCCTAGTCCAGCGTCTCTTTCAGCGGGTCCTCCCGGACCGGGAAGAGCAGCACCAACGCAACGGCGGCCAATGGGACCATCAGTAAGAACACTGGGGTCAGGCCGTCGTTGTAACTATTAAGGACGGCGTCGCGCAGTACGTCAGGCAGTTGTGCAACCGCGTGCGGGGTGAGGGAGTTGTGCCCACCGGCGCTCGAGAATTGCTCGGCGTAAGGGGCTGCCTCGCTAGGGGCCATCGAGGCCAATGCTTTTGGCAGGCGTTCCGCGAGCTCCTCCGTCATATTGTGAATGAACAGCGAACCAATAAGCGACGCACCGATCGCGGAGCCGATCTGTCGGAAGAAGTTGTTCGTCGCTGTTGCAGTACCGACCATTGCTAGTGGGAACGAGTTCTGGACAATAAGTACCAGTACCTGCATGACTAAGCCGAGTCCGAACCCAAAAATGAACATGTAGATACCCAGCGTGGTCAGCGGTGTGGACACTTCGAGCTGCGAGAAGAGGAAGAGTCCGACCGAAACGATGGCCATACCGATGATCGGGTAGACCTTGTAGCGGCCCGTTTTCGCGATAATGAACCCCACGGTAGTGCCAGTGCCCAAGATGCCGATGACCATTGGCAGCATCATCAGCCCCGCGTTCGTTGGCGTGAGTTCGTGCACCATCTGCAGGTAGGTAGGCAGGTAAGCAAGCGCACCGGTCATAGCCAGTCCCAGCACGGTGCCGGAGGCCGTCGTCAAGACCATGTTGCGATTGCGGAACAAGTGCATGGGGATGAGCGGGTTCGGTACGCGCAGCTCAACGAAGACGAACAGCGCTGCAGCGACAACCGCAAGCGAGGAAGTACCCAAAATGATAGGCGAGGACCACTCATACTGAGTGCCACCCCACGTTGTGGTCAAAATAAGAGAAGTCGTGGCAACCGCCATGAGCACGGTGCCCAGCCAGTCGATGCTCTGTGCTGACCGCGAACCCTTGCGTAGGTGGAGCACGATTGTGCAGACCGTCATCGCGAGAAGCCCCAGCGGGATGTTCATCCAAAGGCCCCAACGCCAGCCGGGTCCATCCGTAAACCATCCGCCCAGCACGGGGCCAAGCACGGAAGAAACACCGAATACTGCCCCCATCACACCCATGTACTTGCCGCGGCTACGAGCTGGAACCACCTCCGCGATGATTGCCTGGGAGTTGACCATCATGCCGCCAGCGCCAAAGCCTTGGACGGCGCGCCCGATAATGAGCAGCTGCATCGACTGTGCAAGCCCACCCAAGGTGGAACCAATGACGAACAGGCCAATCGAGCCAATATAAGGCCACTTGCGTCCGACCCTGTCACCGAGCTTGCCATTAATTGGCATCGCGATTGTCATCGTGACCAGGAACGACGAAATCACCCAGCTCATGTGATCTACGCCACCAAGCTCACCGACAATCGTCGGCAGGGCAGTGGAGAAAATCATCTGGCCCAATGAGCTCATCAGCATCGTGATGAGTAGCGCTCCAAAGATCAGGCCAACGTGTGGCTTAGTGTTGTTTACCACTGCAACTCCTTTGCATACTTCGTGACGACGGCAGCTACGCTACGAGCCTGCTCCTTCGGCGAACCCTCCTCTTGGAAATGAAGGCTTCGCGCATAAAGCACAAGCGTTGTCCGAAAAAGTTCCACAACGATTCGGGCTTCTGCCTCTATGGTGACATCTAGACGGCGGTCTTCGGGGTGGCTCGCAAAATGCTCACGCACAGCCTGCTCGAGGTGTCGTAGCGTATCGCGTTTGCGGGCCAGCATCGCGTTTGCCAACGATGGGTTGTCCTGCATGAGCCGCTGGATTCGGCAGGCATCCTCGGCTCGATCTTCGGCACCTGATTCTTCCATTGCATCGATTACCAGGGACAACATGTTCGTGGACGACTCATCAGCAATGCGTGCAAAGCTCTCGCTGGTGAACTCGAGAGGGAAGGGACCAAGCACAGCGTCATCTTTTGAGTCCATGTAGTTGAAGAACGTCCGCCGTGAAATGCCTGCACCTTGGCAGATCTCCTCGACTGTGACATTGTCATAGCCGTCGCGTGCCACAAGCGATGCAGCTGTATCGAAGATTCGCTGCCGTGTTTCGCGGCGCTTTCGCTGCCGGAGACCTTCTGACTGATCGGGAAAATTCACGGAGTGCAATCTTACACTCCGTGCAAAAATATCAAAGAAACCTATTCAACCAGGAGCGATAGTGAGCCTTCCACGTTTGGAGAGCTATCACCGCGGCGCTCGAAAAACTGTGCCTCAACGATTCCCGGCTCCGGGCTGGAGAAGCTCCAGAAACCATCATCAGTAGTTGGAGGGCACTGTTTCGTCAGAGCGGAAGCACTGCCATCATGCGCGATAAGCGCCACGCAACCGCTCAGAGGATAGCTGACCATCCCTTGTCCTTCATGGAGGGAGAACACCGCCGGCCACGCCGCTACGGCAGCATCAGGGCTGTGCGATTGGAGGGTGCCTTGGAATGTTCCGGAGGGGGCGTCGTCACGCACTTGCGGAGCTTCAGGAAACGCAGTCACCGTCACAACTGTAGGCACCCCGTTAGGCTCCGGCTTTGGCTGAGCGGACCAGTACGCTGCGGCGAGCGCTATCCCGATAAGCGAGACCACCAGAGCTAAGACACCGCCAATAACCCATGGCTTATTTGAGCCCCCAGCTGTACGAAGCTGCGAAAAAGAATCAGACATAAAAATCATCCCTGGTCGTGCTCATGAACATGGGCAGTAGCAGGGATGATTGTAGCGAAGACTAGTTGCGTTCGGTATGAGCCATCGACAGGACGTTCAAACGCTTGTCGAGCTCCTCCTCAGTCAACGTTTCGCCGTCCACGAAGCCGAGGTCAATCACAGCCTGGCGGATCGTGATGCCCTCCTTCACCGCATGCTTTGCCACTTTCGCAGCGTTCTCGTAGCCGATTGCACTGTTCAGAGGGGTGACGATTGATGGTGAAGACTCCGCGAGCTGCTTCATGCGGGCCTCGTTCGCCTCGATACCGTCAACCAAGCGGGTAGCGAACTGTCGAGAGACGTTCGCCAGCAGGCGAGCGGACTCCAGCACGTTGCGCGCCATCATCGGGATGAACACGTTGAGCTCGAACTGACCTTGCGAGCCGCCGAATGCCACTGCGGCATCGTTGCCGATCACCTGGGCTGAGACCTGGGTTGCCGCCTCGCACAGGACTGGGTTGACCTTGCCAGGCATGATCGACGAGCCTGGCTGCAGATCTGGGAGGTGAATCTCCGCGAACCCTGCGAGTGGGCCTGAACCCATCAGACGGATGTCATTTGCAATCTTGTACAACGAGACTGCAACAGTGCGCATCGCACCGGAGAATTCCACCAGAGCGTCGCGTGCGGCCTGGGCTTCGAAGTGGTTCTTTGCCTCCGACAGCTGTGTCAGTCCGGTGAGCTTCACCAGCTCTGCGGTCACCTTTGCGCCAAAGTCTGCTGGGGTGTTGATGCCGGTGCCAACCGCGGTGCCGCCAATGGCGAGCTCGCCGAGGCGGCCAACAGTTGCCTCAACGCGCTCGATGCCGAGCTCGATCTGACGCGCGTAGCCGGAGAACTCCTGACCAAGCGTCAGCGGGGTCGCGTCCATCAGGTGAGTGCGGCCCGACTTCACTACCTCGTGCCATTGCTCAGCCTTCGCAGCCAGTGACTTCTGCAGCACCTGCAGGGCCGGGACCAGCACTTCGACGGCAGCTTCGGTGGCAGCAATGTGCGTTGCAGTTGGGAAGGTGTCGTTCGAGGACTGTCCCATGTTGACGTGGTCGTTCGGGTGGACTTCCACGCCGTTTGCGTGCGCGATCGAAGCAATGACCTCATTAGTGTTCATGTTCGAGGAAGTGCCAGAACCCGTCTGGAAGACGTCAATTGGGAACTGGTCGTTGTGCTTGCCGTCTGCGATTTCCTTCGCCGCAGCGATGATCGCGTCAGCCTTTTCCGCATCGAGCTTGCCCGAATCCTTGTTGACCTGCGCACACGCGGCCTTGAGGAGCCCAAGGGCGCGGATCTGCTGGTTCTCGAGGCCCCGGCCAGAGATCGGGAAGTTCTCTACAGCACGTTGAGTTTGAGCACGCCACAGTGCATCAACAGGTACTTTGACCTCACCCATGGTGTCGTGCTCGATACGGTACTGCTTATCGGCCATTCAATCTTTCCTTTACTTGATACTTACAGAAAATCGACGCTTTGAATTACTTGATCGGGCCGGAGTAATCGATCACCGAGTACTCCTGAAGCTTCGGCAGCTGGTGGAGGGACTCCACGTAGCGGACGGTGCCAGACTTCGAGCGCATTACCAACGAACGGGTGGTAGCGCCATTCTTACGGTAGGAGACGCCGCGCAGCATGTCGCCGTTGGTGACACCGGTAGCCGCGAAGTAGCAGTTATCGGAGGCCACCAAGTCGTCGAGGCCAAGCACACGGTCGAGATCGTGGCCCGCTGCCAGCACGCGTTCGCGCTCTTCATCGGACTGCGGTGCGAGCTGGCCCTGGATCTCACCACCAAGGCACTTCAATGCACACGCCGTGATAACCCCCTCCGGTGTGCCACCGATGCCCATCGCCATGTCAATGGAGTTGGTGTTCTGGGCAGCAGCGATGGCACCAGCAACGTCTCCGTCCATAATGAAACGTACCTTGGCACCAGCCTTGCGAATCTCCTCAACCAGCTTGTTGTGACGTGGGCGGTCGAGTACCACCACAGTCACGTTACCAACGCCGACTCCCTTGGCTTCTGCCACTGCCTTAATGTTGAACTCGACGGACTTCGTAATATCGATGACCCCGACAGCCTCAGGGCCGACTGCAATCTTGTTCATGTAGAACGCGTCCTGCGGGTTGAACATGGAACCACGGTCGGCAGCCGCGATAACCGAAATAGCATTCGGGCGACCTTCCGCCATCAGGCGCGTGCCGTCGACTGGGTCAACCGCCAGATCAACCTGTGCGCCAAAACCGTTGCCGACACTTTCGCCGTTAAACAACATCGGCGCCTCGTCCTTTTCGCCCTCGCCAATGACGATGACGCCGTCCATCGTGACGGAGTTGATCATCTTGCGCATGGCGTCGACTGCGGCGCCGTCACCTTCATTTTTCATCCCGCGACCTACCCAGCGGCCAGAGGCAAGCGCAGCAGCCTCGGTAACGCGCACGAGCTCCATTGCAAGGTTACGGTCAGGGAAGTTTTCAGAAGTTTGTTCAGACATGAAACAGTGCCCTCCTGCGGCAAACTAGTTTTAGTTGTGACAACATCGACATCATGCCGCGTTGCAAAGCCATACCACTGCGGTCTGGCACACCTCTATCATGGCACTTTTGCCAGACATGAACCGTCGTTTCTACACCTAAAATAGGGCAATGCTGCGAATAGTGGTGTCTGAACTGGGGACTTCCTGCGTAAAAAGCCAACGCGCGGGGGTAAAAGACAAATTCGGGGGTATCAGGAATCCATGTCATACTGGAGCGCGTGGCTCAAGAAAACAAACCTCGCATTTTCCAAGACGGCAGAGACATGCTCATCAACGTCATCTTGATCGTGGTCGTCATGATCATTGCCGTTGGTGCGACCGGGCTGTGCACGTTCAATCCCGGTAAGCCCGAAAATGGGCCTGTGCAAGAAGTCGATGCGAAGACGTTCCTTGGCCTTGAGGCTCGCGGAGTCGATTTTCCGGTGCGCTACCCGGAAATGCCAACAGGGTGGGTGACGAACTCCGCGCGGCGAAGCATGATCGCTCAGCAGCCAGCTCCAGTCGTAGGGTGGGTCACGCCCGATGGTGGCTTCATCCAGCTGACGCAAACGGGTGCGGACAGCAAAACGGTCCAGTCCGAGGTCGACGGAAAGCAGCGCACTCTTGACCGCCAGGACACGATCGATGGCCACAGCATTGAGATATTCAAGGGTACCGAGGCGAAAACTCGCCCACTGTGGGTTATCGATGCTGGCGACGCACGATTCGCCGTCACAGGTGCCGGAACAGACGCCGAGTTTGAGGAACTGATACGTACTGCGCTCGCGACCGAGCCGCTGTCAGCGCAGTAGACGCCGTGGCAGCAGGCTATTCCGACTGTGGTGTTTGCTCAGTCGCGTCGCGCTGCTGAATAGCGGCCTCGACACGTTTTGAGGCTCCCTCGAGTAGCTGCTCGCAGCGCTTCGCGAGCCCCTCGCCGTACTCCCAATACTTCAGTGATTCGTCAAGGCTCATTTGCCCGAGCTCGAGGACCCTCACTGTTTCTACGAGTTGCTGCCTAGCTTGTTCGAACGAAAGCGTTGCGGGGTCGGGGAATGCGGCGTCGGTGGGTTGGCCATTGCCATACGTGTTTTCGGACATGGATTGTCTCCTTGATGCTAGATGCTAGTGAAATTGCTGTGTGGATTTAATCGGCGGGGGGGGTCCCCATTGCTGCTGCGGTGATGGAACCGTCCGCGACGCGGATGCGCAGCTGCGATCCGGGTGGTGATTGTTCGATGCTGGTGACAACCTCAGGATCGGAATGGTCGCGGGGGAGGACTTGTACTACGGAATATCCGCGCGCCAGAGTTGCTGCTGGCCCTAACGCCGAAACTTGTGAGCGGAGCGCAGCGACCTGCTGCGTTTCTCGTGCCAACAGGTGGCTGATCTCTCGTCGCATCGAAGCAACCTGCTGTGAGACCTCTTCGCTTCGACGCTCAATTGCCAGTAACGGGTTCTGCATCACCGGACGCGAGCGCCAGTACTGGATCTCTTCGGCTTTGGTGGAAACCCAGGTACGCAGCGCCTGCGCGCTGCGTGCGCGCGCCTCAGACAGAAACGCAAGCTCCTGGGCCGCGTCGATGACGACGCGCTTTGCCGCATCAGTTGGCGTCGCGGCACGGAGGTCTGCGACGTTATCAAGCACCGGGTTGTCTGGTTCGTGCCCAATGGCGGATACCACCGGCGTTCCCGCCGAAGCCACAGCGCGCTGCAGTGCCTCCTCAGAAAACGGAAGGAGGTCCTCGACCGAGCCTCCGCCACGGGCAATGATGATGACCTCAACATTGGGGTCCGCGTCAAGCGTCTGCAGGGCCTGAATGACCTCGGGTACCGCGTTCGGTCCCTGTACCGCGGTGTTGATCACGCGGATTTGGACCGCGGGCCAACGGCTCTGCGCCACGGAAAGCACGTCGCGCTCGGCGGCTGAGCCGCGACCAGTAATGAGGCCAATCGTGTTCGGGAGCAGGGGAATCGGCCGTTTGCGGGCGCGGTCAAAGAGACCCTCACTTGCAAGCTGTTTCCGAAGCTGCTCAATCTTCGCGAGCAATTCACCGATACCGACGTGGCGAATCTGCGTCGTCCACATCGAAAAGGAGCCGCGGCCCTCGTAGAAGGCCGGCTTGCCGTAGATGACGACGCGGTCACCGTCCTTTGGTGGCGTCGGCAAGCTCCTTAAGTAGTCCGAGGAAACCGTAAGCTGCACGCTCGTTTCCTGCTGCGTGTCGCGGAGGGTGAGATAGGAGAATTTCCAGCTCGGCTTGTAATTCACCTGCGTGAGCTGGCCTTCAACCCACAAGTGGCCGAGGCGATTAATCCACCCCTTGACCGACTTATTCAACTTTGCCACTGGCCATGGCTGTTCAGGGCTACTTGGTGAGGCTGAACGCTCACCTTGTGCTTGTGTCAACACCGCTCCTTTCCCAGCGTGTCGATGGAATACGCTGTCATTGTTTCATAGATAGATCACCACAAGAATGTGTACCTACTGTTTTAGACGTTGATTCGGTAGGGTCGGTTCCATGACAAATCAGGGTAAAAAAGTTCTTCTGGCAGCACCTCGCGGTTACTGCGCAGGTGTGGATCGTGCAGTTGTCACTGTAGAAAAGGCGCTGGAAAAATACGGAGCCCCAATTTATGTGCGAAAAGAGATCGTCCACAACAAGTACGTAGTGGAAACACTAGAGAAGCGCGGCGTCATATTTGTTGACGAAACCGACGAGGTCCCCGAAGGCTCGCACCTTGTCTTTTCCGCGCACGGAGTTTCCCCCGCGGTCCGCGAAGCAGCGGACGGGCGCAACTTGCTGGCGCTCGACGCCTCGTGCCCGCTCGTGACCAAGGTGCACAACGAGGTGAAGCGGTTTGCCAAGCACGGATACCAGATCTTGCTTGTCGGCCACGAGGGCCACGAGGAAGTCGAAGGTACCGCAGGTGAGGCCCCGGAGGTCACCCACCTCGTTGACGGGGTCGAGGGTGTCGACGCCCTTCCCGACTTCCCAGAGGGGACGAAGCTAGTGTGGCTATCCCAGACCACCCTGTCTGTTGATGAAACGATGCTGATCGTTGAAAAGCTGCGCGAGCGCTACCCAGATCTAGAAAACCCGCCTAGCGACGACATCTGCTACGCAACGCAAAACCGTCAGGTAGCAGTGAAGAAGATCGCACCGCAGACGGAACTCGTTATTGTGGTCGGCTCGCAAAATTCTTCCAATTCGAAGCGCCTGGTGGAAGTAGCGCTCGACGCTGGTGCCAACAACGCATACCTCATCGACTACGCCCACCAAGTACAAGACGAATGGTTCGAGGGCGTCAACACCGTTGGCGTAACATCGGGAGCTTCGGTGCCGGAAATTCTGGTTCAGGAGCTGCTCGCGGAGCTTGCGACGCGCGGTTACACCGATGTAGAGGAAGTCACCACTACGGTAGAGACGATCACGTTCGCGCTGCCGCGGGATCTGCGTCAGCCGCGCCGTAGCAGCTAGTGCTCGTCTAGCCTTCGCCTAGCGATCTTCGTTTTTGTACAGGTCCTCGCCAAGGCGAGAGGCAACTCGCCGGGCCCGCTCCCCACGGGGGCGGGCCTGACTGCGTTCTGCCTTCGTTCGCTTCAACAGCTCATCGACCGTGATGCCACCCTGGCTGCGCTCACGGGCCCGACGGCCCTCGCTATTGGTCCTGCGGTTCGACTGGCTCATGCGGCGGCGCTGCGCTCGCTCCCGGCGCAGGACTTCATCGTTATGGCGTTGGATCAGCCAGTAGCGCACGATGGCGATCACCAGGGCACCAGCAGTCACCGTGAAGAGAATAGGGAAGTGCTCGATTACTGGGTAAAGCACCATAAGGATAGCGGTTTTCCCGCCTGCACCAGCGGCCCCGAGCTGATTGCGTGCTGAAATCAGTCCAAATCCAAGCAGCGCAATGACGAACAAAAGCGGGGTAGCCGCGACGGTAAGGAACAAACCCCGCGGGTCTACCAGCGTCGTCACGGCGATGACCGCGACGCTGAACAGTACGAGCAGAGGCCATCCGATGTATCCCGCCGACGTTGCGATGACGACGCCGGTCAGCAGCGCAGCAAAGATAATGCCGATGCTGGAAACGGTAGGCAAACCGTGGAAGGTGGCGGTACCAGAGCGCGGGGATCGGAGAGAGTTTTGAGACACGCTGGGCATTCTACCCGGCCTACCCCCGAGTCTTGCCAGTTTGACCCGCTCCAGGGGCTAACAATTCGACGAATCTGAGTCGCGGAGTCTCGGTCGCGCATCGATAGGGTGAAGCTCCGGCGCGCTCGACGAGTGCCCAGCTGCACCTAGTTCCTCGAGCTTACGAGCGGTGACCATCACCCGACTGTCGAGCGACGCCAGTGTTGCGTTGTACGACTCGACCGCCTTCTCAAGACTGCTCCCGACGCGGTTGTAGTGCTCTGTCAGCGTGCCGAGACGCCGGTACAGCTCTTCGCCAAGACGCTGGATGGTCTGCGCCTCCCGATTCATGGAATCTTGCCTCCACCCAAGTTCAACCGTGCGCAGCAGTGCGAACAGCGTCGTGGGGGTCGCGATGACGACGTTGTGGGCAAAAGCGTAGTCGAGCAGCTCCGGGTCGATAGCGAGACCGGCGTCCAAGAATGGGTCAGCTGGGACAAACATCACGACGAATTCCGGGCTGGGCTGAAATGCCTTTATGTATGACTTTGAGGACAGCGTATCGACGTGGCTTCGCAGCAGGTGCGCGTGTCTACGCAGGTAGCCTTGCTTTTCTTCCGGGTCTTCCGTGTTGAGCGCATCGAGGTATGAAGAAAACGGAACCTTGGCGTCGACGATTATGTTTCGATCCTGGGTGAGCCGGATAACCATGTCCGGGCGTAGCGAGGCGCCGTCGAAACGCATGTACGCCTGAGCGTCAAAGTCGACGTGCTCTACCATCCCACCCAGCTCTACCACGCGCTGCAGCTGCACCTCGCCCCATCTGCCTCGGACCTGCGGTGAGCGCAGTGCAGTGATGAGCTGATCAGTCCGGTCCCCGAGCCTGGATGAGGTGCGCGCAATTGCTTGTACTTGGCCTGCCAAGGCAGACTGCGCTACTGCTTGCTCTTTATCGATGTCTTCGAGACGAACCTGTAGGTCACGAAGTGCCTGTGCCAGCGGGCGTAGATCAGTAGGCGGGTGCTGTTGGGGGTTGGTACGCTGCATCCAAAACGTGCCGCCAAAAAAGCCCAGGATGGCCCCAACGAGGAGGCCCGTAAAGATCAATAGCAGTGCGGTCGATGCGTCCATGTGCATTAGTAGAGCACATGAGCGGGACAAAACTAGGCGTTAGGACGCAGTCGATCGAACACCTGTTTTAACTTGTCGGGCTTGTACCGTGGACGGAAGCGGCGATCGGGTTGATCAAGATCCTCCTCCGCGGACTCTCCCTGTGCAGCCTCCGAGGGGACAGTGGCTGCCCATTCATCTTCCTCGCGCAGCGCATCGCGCTTGTGCTGGCTTTCGATGCTTTCCAGCTCAGCAATCGCACGACCTTCCTCGGTGATGAAAGAAAGATCTTCCGGGCGTACTTCCCCTGAGTGGATGCGCACAATATCGAGCGCGTAGCGGTAGCAAACCGCGATCATCGCAGCTACGGGGACTGCCAAGAAGGCACCAATCAGGTTGAAGAGTCCACCACCTACGGTCACGGAGACCAGCACGATCACTGGATGCAAGTTCATTGCACGGGACTGCAGCATCGGGGAGAGCACATTGCCTTCCAGCTGTTGGACAACAATGACGATGGCAAACACAATCAACGCTTGGGTTACGCCAAGCGACACCAACGCGACCAAAATGGCAAGCGCGCCTGCCACAACCGCACCCACAATCGGGATGAACCCCGCGATGAACGTCAGCACAGCGAGCGTGAACGCCATCGGGACGCCCACGAAGTAAATGCCGAGTCCGATGAAGATGGCGTCGACAAGCGAGACAACAGCTTGGGCGCGAATAAAACCACCAAGCGTGTCCCACGCTCGAGTGAAGAGCTCAGTGAAATGAAGGCCTGCGCGACCCCCGGTAGCACTGCGAAGCCATGGCAGGAACTTGTGTCCGTCTTTGAGGAAAAAGAAAGTCAAGACGAGCACGACGAACAGAGTGACAATCAGGCCTGCGGCAGTGCCAATACCCGTGAATACACCACCAGCGATTGCCCCGGCCTGCTTCTGGAGCCACTGCGCAATCTCGTTCACGCCCTCATCAAGATCATCGGGGTTGACATTGAGCGGTGGACCCTGCAGCCAGAGCTGCAACCGCTGCACACCTTCGAGCGCTTGCAGATAGAGCAACCTCGAGTGCGCCGCAATGTCCGGGGCAATCAACGAGACGAGAAAGCCGAGAAATCCAAAGAAGCCAAGCAACGTCAAGAGCGCCGCAAATCCAGCTGGTATGCCATGCTGGCGCAGCCAGCCCGCAACGGGCGCGAGCACAGTGCAGATGATGAGCGCAAGAACAACCGGAAGAATGCCTGCCCAAAACATCCCGATCACTTTGCCAAGCGCGGCCAAAAACACTGCGACAATGAGGACTCGCAGCGTCAGCGTCGCGGCGGACTTGATCCACGCGCGGTAGACAATGCCGCGATCAATCGGATTGGCGTCGTAGTCGAGAGGTTTCTGAGTGCTCACGCGACCTATTGTGCCCCATCCGAGGGAGAAAGAAACGTAACCCGACCGCGAGCTGCAAACTTTTCGACGGCAACGCGATGGGTGGGCTAGGATTGGCCAGCGTGAGTCTTACACTTGGAATCGTCGGTTTGCCCAATGTCGGAAAGTCAACCCTTTTTAATGCGTTGACGCGAAATGATGTGCTCGCTGCGAACTACCCGTTCGCAACCATCGAGCCGAACGTGGGGTTGGTTGAACTGCCAGACCCGCGCCTGAAGCGCTTAGCTGAGATCTTTGAATCCGAACGCATCCTGCCCGCGACGGTGTCGTTCGTTGACATCGCTGGCATCGTCAAGGGGGCGTCCGAGGGCGAAGGTATGGGCAACGCCTTCCTTGCCAACATTCGTGAAGCAGACGCCATTTGCCAAGTCGTTCGCGCCTTCGCTGACGACAATGTCATTCACGTCGACGGGAAAGTCGACCCCGCATCTGACATCGCAGTCATTAACACCGAGCTGATCCTGGCTGACCTGCAGACGATCGAGAAAGCGTTGCCGCGCCTGGAGAAGGAAGGCCGCAAGAGCAAGGACGTGGCAGCAGAGGCCGAGGAGGCCAAGAAGGCGCAGGCAGTGCTTGAAGACGACCGCACCCTTTTCGCCGCCGCAAAGGCAGGAGACATCGACCTCGATTTGCTCCACCACCTGCACCTCATGACGGCGAAACCATTCCTCTACGTATTCAACTCCGACGAAGCCGTGCTCACCGACGAAGGCCGGAAACAAGAGCTGCGAGAACTTGTCGCACCGGCAGAGGCAGTCTTCCTGGACGCGCAAACAGAGACCGAGCTGCTCGAACTAGACGAAGAGGACGCGTCGGAACTCCTCGCCTCCGTTGGACAGGACGAACCTGGACTGGAAACGCTCGCGAAGGCAGGCTTCGCAACCCTCGGCTTGCAGACCTACCTTACTGCTGGGCCGAAGGAGGCCCGAGCCTGGACGATCCACCAGGGCGATACCGCACCGAAGGCTGCGGGCGTCATCCACACCGACTTTGAGAAAGGCTTCATCAAGGCCGAAATCGTCAGCTTCGAAGACCTCGACAAGTTTGGGTCCATGGCCGAAGCACGCGCCAACGGCAAGGTGCGTCAAGAAGGTAAGGACTATGTCATGGAAGACGGAGACGTGGTGGAGTTTCGTTTCAATGTAACCTGAGGCGCGCTAGTGTTAGCGGCATGACAACACGTGCTGCTATTTACCTCCGTATCTCGCTCGATGCTGCCATGGACGGCCTCGCCATCGACCGGCAGCGTCAGGACTGCGAAGCCCTTGCCGAGCAACGTGGCTGGGACGTCGTGCATACCTACGTCGATCAGTCGATCTCCGCGTCGAAGAAGGACGTGGACCGCCCCGACTACGACGCCATGGTGGCGTCCTTTGAGCGCGGCGAGATCGACGCAATCATTTGCTGGGACCTCGACCGCCTCACGCGGCAGCCCTGGCAGCTCGAAGAGTGGATCGACAGGGCAGAGGAGCAGGGGCTGAAACTCGTCACCGCGAACGGTGATGCTGACCTTGCCACCGACGGCGGCAGAATGTACGCGCGTATTAAAGCAGCCGTGGCGCGCGGCGAGATCGAGCGAAAGAGCATGCGCCAATCCCGTGCGCAACAGCAGCGCGCCGAGCAGGGCCGCTGGTACTCCGGCGGTGTCCGCCCAATCGGCTACACCTCCACCGGCGAGATCATCCCCTCCGAAGCCGAGGCCGTGCTCGGGATGTTCCGCGCTGTCGAGCGGGGCAACTCCATGCGCGACATTGCACGCGCTTTATCTGGGGTCGATCAGCCGGGCTTGCCGGATATTCCGACCACGCCGCGCCATATGCACACCGTGGTTACAGAGCGCAACGCACGCCGCCGCGCTGCTGGCCAGGAAGAAAAGCCGGTTCCCGACGCGCAGCCGTGGGCCTATACGTCGTTGCACTCGATTCTGCGCAACCCCGTGTATGCCGGCTACTCCACGTATAAGAAGGCCAAGCGCAAAGGCGTGAAGAACAAATACCGCCGTGTCACGCATATCGTCCGCGACCCCAATACCGGCGAGCCTGTGAAAGGGCAGTGGGAGCCGATCGTCACACCCGATTTGTGGTGGCGTGTGCAGAACGTGCTCGATGATCCCGACCGGCTGACCAACAAGGAGCGCCGGAACACTCGCCGCCATCTCGGCTCGGGTCTGTATGTCTGCGACGAGTGTGGCAACCCCGTGCGCACACATGCCGACCGCTACCGCTGCGCCGCCTGTGGCTTAGTGCGCACGCATAGCGTCGATGATTTTGTGCTCGCCGTGATCCGCGCCCGCCTTGGCCGTGACGACCTGGCGGACCTGCTGCCAACTGCGGACGACGACGAGGTCAACGCCATCGACGACGAACTCGCTGAGCTTCGCGCAAAGCTTGCCCGCGTCCAGGCTGACTACGACGAGGAGCTTATCGAGGCCCGTGACCTCAAGCGCGCGCGAAACCGTTATGAGCCGCAGATCGAGAAACTCGAAACGCGCCGTGTCCGCCTTGCTGGCGCATCGGCGCTGCTCGATACAACCGCTTACGCCTCGCCCGTGGACGCCTTCGACAACGCAGAGCTTGCCGTGCAGCGCCGAGTCATCAACACCCTGTGCCAGGTGCGCCTGCGCCGTGGCGTGCGTGGTAGCAAGACTTTTAACCCCGAATCGGTCCAGATCGTGTGGAACTAGGTTGCAGTGTGTGACACGTCAACAATCGCGCGCATGCGCTGCGGCGCGCAAAGCTCTTACGAAGGAACGCCACGGGAGCCGGCAGTTCGGGGGAGATCTGCCTTCGTGTATCGGGGGCGACACTGCTCAACCGTGGCGTTCGCAGGAAGTATGACACGGCTCTTGTTACCCCAGAGGTCGTAGGTTCGAATCCTGCCCCCGCTACCAACTTCCAAGCCCCTACCAGGAGAAACACTGGTAGGGGCTTTAGTTATTTCTCTTAAGGCGCACGTCCTGGGACTCAAATCGGGACTTTAGCGATGGCATTTTGTCACTTAAGCCGGTTTGGAAGTGATGGGGTTAAGTGACAATTTTCGATTTTGTGACCTTGGATGACTGTGTCGTTTTGAGGAGTCGTCTGCACGGATTTCAGAAGTCCTCTGTACTATCGCCATCCACTCCGGAGAGGCCGCGGGCGTTCGTCCACTTCATCTGGAACGCGATTCGACAGAGCGCATTCAATACGATGGTCTTTTTCTCCCTGCGAAGGATGGGGGCGGTTTAGGGTGCCAGGGTGTTGACCAGATCGAGGAATTCCTCAGCGTAGGCAATTTGCTTGCGTAGCTTTTCGTAGCGGGTGCGCGTCTCCTCACGAATGTCGGCAAGGGTGGCCTTGGCATTACTCCGTGCCTGCTGTGCGGTATCACTGTCCTGCCCGCCATCTGAACTATGAAGAATCTCCGCAGCTTCCAGGAACTCCCGCATCTGATCCAGAGTAAACCCCAGCGGTTTCATCCGTCGCACCAGCAAAACACGACGTACATCAGCCTCACTATAAAGCCTGAACCCACCAGGGCTACGCCCCGATGGGGTAATCAGGCCGACGTTGTCATAATAACGCAAGGTGGGAATCGACAACCCCGTCCGGTCAACGACCTCGCCGATCTTGAAATTACTGTTTTGCATTGCCTGTTCTCCTTCACGGTGATGTTGCCCACGGGTTCCTGTGCCTGGGTTGGCGGTTGAGTAAAACTCCCGCTACCATGACCACCATCACCAAACCTAAAGTTACTAGAGGGTTGGATTCCTTTCGGGCGTTCGCCCAGTTACCTATCCCCTCAAAGATTGGACATCTATGACTGAAACTAGCACGGCGGCCCCCCGCCCCCTCCTGAGTCCAGACGGCGCTGATGCCCCTACCGGGATCATCGCATCCTTCCGTTACGCATTTTCTTCCCCCGCCCGTATCCGTATAGAGATTCTGGCCGGACTGGCGGTATCCCTGGCGCTGATCCCTGAGGCCATTGCCTTTTCCATCCTTGCCGGTGTTGACCCAGCCATGGGTCTGTTTTCCTCGGTAGTCATGGCCATTGCGATCGCCTTTACCGGTGGCCGCCCGGCAATGATCACCGGCGCCACCGGGGCTATTGCCCTAGTCATTGCTCCTGTGGCGCGTGGTTACGGGATGGATTATTTCATCGCCACCGTCCTGTTGGGCGGTGTCCTACAAATCGTGCTCGGCGCCCTCGGTGTGGCGAAACTTCAGCGTTTTATCCCCCGATCGGTGATGCTGGGTTTCGTCAATGCACTGGGCATTATGATTTTCACCGCCCAACTCGAACACCTCATTGATGTGCCTTGGATAGTCTACCCACTCGTCGGCTTGGGTGTGGTGATCATGATTTTCTTCCCCAAGCTCACCAGTGTGATCCCCGCCCCGCTGGTCACGATTATCGTGCTCACCGGTTTGGTCATTGCCGCCGGTTTGACTGTCCCGACGGTCTCGGACATGGGCAAGATGCCGGAGACCTTACCGTCCCTGTTTATTCCGAACGTGCCGTGGACGTTGGAGACCCTGCAGATCATCGCGCCTTATGCCCTGGCCATGGCCGTGGTCGGTCTCATGGAATCGTTGATGACCGCCAAGCTCGTCGATGACATCACCGACACTCATTCCGATAAAACTCGTGAATCCTGGGGACAGGGGGTGGCTAATATTGCCTCCGGTCTCTTCGGCGGCATGGGTGGCTGCGCGATGATCGGTCAAACCATGATCAACGTCCGCGAATCCGGGGCACGTACCCGCCTATCCACCCTGTTAGCCGGTGTGTTCCTGCTGGTCCTGGTCCTGGCACTGGGCGACATCGTTGGCATGATCCCGATGGCTGCGCTGGTGGCAATCATGATCATGGTCTCGGTCGGCACCATCGACTGGCACTCGGTGCATCCACGCACCCTTAAACTCATGCCGGTCTCTGAGACCATTGTTATGGCCGTGACGATTATTGCCACCCTAGCCACCAGCAACCTGGCCATTGGTGTGGTGTTGGGTGTGGTCACCGCGATGATCATGTTCGCCCGTCGGATGGCACATATCGCTTCCATTGAAAAGGTCTCCGAGATCGACGGCGACGGCGATGGCGAGATTGATACTCGTACCTACCGGGTGCATGGCCAGTTGTTTTGGGCATCAAGCAATGACCTGGTTTATCGCTTTGATTACACCGATTCTGCCCGTCATATCACTATTGATCTCACTGAGGCGGAGATCTGGGATGCCTCCACGGTCGCGACCTTTGACGCGATTACGCAGAAGTTCCAGGACAGAGGCAAAACCGTGTCCATTATCGGGCTCGACGGTCCCAGTCAGGACCGGCTGAACCGCCTGTCTGGCCGGCTTGGCACCGGCCACTAACATCCCCCGACTCGAGCACATCGACTTGGCGCCCCAACTTATAACCGGGGCGCCAGTTTATTGGTGCTGTTGCAAAGTTGGGGCATAGGAAGAGCATAAAAGAAGCGTAGCGGTTAACCGCTACGCTGTGTTGTGGGGATTTTTACTTTTTACGGTGCACGTGTTCTAGTTAGTGGTTCGTTTCTTTCCTCGGGTGATTGCGACGGTATTCCTCGACTAAGTGAGCAATACCCGGCGCAGCCTGGGACAACATCCAGGTCATAAGCGCTATAAGAACCCCTATGACGATAAGTGTTAACGCCAACCAGCCCAGTGTTGGGCCGATGCCGTTGGCCTCCTGGACGTGACCCCACAAGGCAGACACGCCGTCGGGTATGCCGAGCATACTTAGCAGCCCGTTCCCCAAGGCTCCGACAGCAACGAGTGCGATAGCAACGAAGAGAACACTGGCTGCAATCCACGAGGCAGACATGCAGGCCTTAATAAAGTTCGTGTTCGACTTTTCCATATCGTCGTTATACTGCTTGCGTTCTGCGCGTATCTCCTCCAGCAGCTTTTCGTTGGACTCCTTCTCCTGGAGCAGAGCGCTGCGAGCCTTCTTAGAGGCTTCTGCTGCCTCGTGCAGGCTCTTAGGCTCTTTCGACATTGCCTCAGATACAGCTACTTCTACCAGCGGTTCCAGGCTAGAAGTCAGGCTCGAAGTCATCTGAGCGTTCAGGCTCTGGCTGCGACCCGGACCACATCTACTCAGACACCATCTCCGGCACCAACTGGCAACGGCCTGGCCTTGATGACGCGCTGGCGTACATGCGCCCCGACGACACGCTCGTTGTCACGCGCTTGGACAGGCTCGGCCGCAGCCTCGCGGACACCGTGAACACCATCGCTGACCTTGCCGAGCGCGACATCAACGTCAAGGTGTTGGAGCCAGCGCTGGACACGTCGAAGCCCACCGACAAGGTGGTTATCAACGTCATGGCAAGTTTGGCCGAGTGGGAGCGTGACCTGCTTGTCCAGCGCACCCGTGAAGGCGTGGCGCACGCCCGCGCTCAAGGCAGGGTCGCCGGCCCTAAGCCGAAGCTCAGCGCTGAGCAGGCGCAGATGGCCAAGGAACTCGTCGACGGCGGTAAGTCCATCAGCGCAGTAGCTAGGACATTCAACGTCTCGCGGCCGACGATCTATCGCGCTCTCAAGCGCATCGACACCGACGCTTAAGCACAGGCTGCGTCGCTAGCGCTCGCACCCGGCGAGAAGGCATCAGGCTGCGCTAGCGACGCCCAGCGCACATAGGCACTGCACTGCGGGGATACGCCTGCGACCGGCAGAGCCGGACCGAATACGGGATTGGCCACGTACACCCCGTATTCGTGCAAAGGAGCACTGCCATGTCCACTCATTCCCACACGCTTGCATCCCACGGCGAGATCCTCGCGAACCTCCCCGGCATCCTCGGGTTTTACCCGAACAACTCGCTGATCCTCGCGTTCTTCGTCGACGACGAGGGCGCTGACACCATCCGCCTCGGTCCGATCGCACGGTTCGACCTGGACGAGGCCGTGGAGAAGCTCACCGAGAGCCGCGAGCGGTTCGCAGCGTGGGTCCACCACCTCGAACTCGACGCTGTTATCGCGTACATGATCAGCGATGACATTGCGCAACCGATCTTCGACGAGACGGCCACGTACCTCACCAGCGGGGCAGTGCACCTACCACCGCTGCTCGGGGTGGTGCAGGTGCCCGAGATCGTCACCGGGGCTGCCTGGTGGTCTGTGTACCAGCATCCGCTCATCAACGAGCCGCGCCACGGTGTTGTCGGCGAGGTCGCCGCATCGGCGGCGCTGCGGCAGATGCTAGAGCACACCGGCGAGCTGCCGGAGCCGAGCAAAGACGACATCGAGGCACGGTTGAACAGCACCGACCACGGCATCGACGCTGCCGAGCACGCCGACATCATCGAAGACGCGCTGGCGTACGTTCCGCCCATGTTCTCCGACATGCTGCAGCGTGAATACGAGCAGGCGGCGGCAGGGATCACCCAGCCGAGCACTCGTGCTGTTCGGTCTGCGCTGAAATGCTTCACCACGCCGCGCTTGCGGGACACACTGCTTGCGGCACTGCTCGATGAGCCGCAGGCTGGCCTTGCGTTCATAGAGAAGGTTATGCGTGCTGTCCCGACCAGCTGGCCGGGGATGCGCGCCCAGCTCACCGCCACCGTTGCCGTGCTCGCCCACGCCACAGGCCAGCCGGGGCTAGCTGGCGTGGCTGCGCAGCGAGCCACCGAGATCGGGCCGAAGGAGAACCTCGCCTCGCTGGTCGCGAAGCTGACCGACATCGGCCAAGGCGAGCGGATGGTCGAACTCGTCCGCGAGGGCGCCGAGAAGACCCGCACGATCTTGTTCGCCGAGTAATCCCACACACCCCGTTGCAGCGATGCAACGGGGTTTCTTTTTCTCGTCGGCCGTGGCTTGCGACGACAGACACCGCAACGAGGCAGGGGAGTGACCTTTAGACAGCAGAGCTGTCTCCAACAGACGGATTGA
>NZ_KV789256.1:0-8275 GCF_001807505.1 Corynebacterium sp. HMSC08D02
TGCAGGAAGATTCGTTTCATCTCCTCGCTGCTGCGAGGAAGAGTCTGGATGTCCTTTGCCCATCCCGCCAAGCGTTGTGCTCTCCGGGTCCGCGACAACAGATCGACCTGTTGGTTCAGCTGCCGCCAAAGTTCCTCGACTGCCTGCGGGCTGTGGTCCTTGCCCAACGTTTTCAGTGCTTCCTCCACCGTTGACTTCATCACTGCGTCGTTCAGTTCTGCTGGTGTGATCGCTGGCTTGTGGTAGCGCATCATTCCTACCAACCTCGTCGCGTCCCCTCCCGTCGCTTCCAAGGCTTTGATCACGAGCTGTCCCACTTGGTACTGAAGATGCTGAAACATCACCCGGTAGTACGCCTGGTCCTTCTCCTCCTGAATGCCCGGCGTCTCGCGCAATCGGTTGAATACCCCGCGATCCATCTCGGCGTGCTCGCTGTGAAGCTGTTTCAGAATCTTGTACGCGGTCGGCTCGTTCGCGTTCTCCGGATCGGTTATCTTCAGATACTCCACGATGAGGAAGATCGAGTCGCTGTCGCGATCGGTCATGGGAAGATCCCAGTCCACTCCTCTCAGGATGTCCGGCACTAGTCGCTTCGGGTAACCGTGAAATTGAATCTGCGGTGTGGTCATTATTGTCTCCTTTTTCTTGTGGTGTGGTGGTCAGTTGTTCATCGAGATAGCTGAACAACTCAAGTTGATTGTCGTCCACTTGAGTCTTGCGACGTGCCATACATGCTCCCGGGTTGATACTTAGGTTTTATTTAGCTTAACCAAATGCTCCAGTATCGAAAGACCCGTTTGCGCAGGCTGTACGGCATGCCAGCACGCCAGCATGCCAGCACGCCAGCAGGACGGCATGCTGGCATGCCGTCATAGCGTCAGGCTGGCAGTCTGGCGTGCCGTACCGCTTCCATGAAGCCGCCGCGCACGTAGTAGGGACTGTCCTTTTAGTGCGTGCATGCTTTACTCCTTTCTTCTTTCGGTAATGCTAAGCCGTCATGCCGTCAAGCCGTCGTGCTGGCATGCTGGCGTTACGGCATGCCAGCACTATGTGTTTGAGTCAGCGCTGGTCAGAGTGTTTCCCAGCGCATGACCTATCGCAAGTAGTTGCGATTTTTCTCTATGTAGTCATTGATTGCTTCGGTGAGAATTTCCGTCATCGAGATTCCTTTGTTGAAACTGATCCGGCGGAAGTCTTCTCTGGCTTGCTCGTCGATGCGAATCGTTAACTTCTTCTCGCGGTCGGCTGGCTTGATTTCGGTTTCAGCGGCAGTGGTTGGTTTCACGCCGTGCTTACGGCGTCTGCTCATATCAGCCATAGGTTAATCCTCCTCGTTCATGAGCGCGGCAGCGACTGCGTCGTAGCCGAAGAGGTCTTGTTTTGGCCTGGCACCAAAGTAGTTTTTGATTGCTTCGCGCTGCGGGATATTTCCTGGGAAGACTCCGACGCGCTCCTCATTAAGCTGAGTCCGTAGCTCCTCGGTAGCTTTCGCGCTAAGGATCACCGAAGTAAGCAGCACCGTTGCGTTTGTTCCGTCGGTGAGGTCGAGGGTTTCCCACATGCGATCGACTTCGATCGCAGATGGGCGCACCGGGATAATGACGTGGTCTGCTGCGTCGATTGCTGCGTCGATGATTTGCGGGTTTCCCGGCGGGCAGTCGATGATGACCACGTCGGTGGTGGGCATGCTTCGCGCAATTGTGCGCGCGTTGCCCACCGTGACCTGAAACTCGAGCTCGTTGCCGTCGTCGGAGGCGCGTTGGGCCCACTCGGTAGCGGAGCCTTGGGGGTCGGTGTCGATGACGGTGACGGTGTGGCCTCTGCGCACTAGGGCAGTTGCAAGCAGGATTGCGCTCGTGGTTTTTCCGGTTCCGCCTTTAAGGCTGGCGATAGTGAGTACGTGTGTCATGGGGTTCTCCTTAGTTGTGTTGGTTAGCTGTTGAGGCATTGCGTACGTCTGAGATTGCGCCGGTTAGTGCAGTTTCAAGGTCGTCTCCGATGATTGTGTGGGCGTTGCTTGCAACCTCTTGCCAGCTGATGCCAAGGACAGACATGTGGTAGGCGCATTCGGTTGCAATATCCTCGACCAGATTGATGAATTCAGCGCGGTCGGCGACTTCGATGTAGCGCGCTTCCTGGAGGGCCAGGACCGCTTTTGCGAGGTGACTGTCACTCATTGGGTTCTCCTAAAAGGTTGTTGATGTAATGACGGTTTGTAGATCAAGCGCAGTTTGGGTGTATCGCTGCGTCGTGGTGATTGAGGCGTGTCCGAGAGCTTTTTGAACTGAGAGAAGATCGTGTCCACCCCGGTTGTAAGCAACCGTTGCAAACCTGTGCCTCAAAGTGTGCAGAGTCCATTGGTCTGGAAGCACTCGACTGGCGAGCTTTCCAACCCAACGGGGCGAAAGATGCCCACTGTCGTTGCCTGGAAACACCCATCCCAGATCAGGCTGTTGTCGCGTGATCTCACTATGAAGTTTTGGCGGGATTGGTAACAAGCGTTGAGTTCCGCCTTTCCCGTGAACTGTCAGGCTTGCCCATCCGTCTCCCACTTGCTCGATGTCGCGAGTGTGCAGCTGCGCGATTTCTGATGCTCGGAGCCCTAATTGAGCCGCAAGTTTCAGAATGAGCTGTGTTCTCGGAGGAGCGCACTCTATGGCGGTCGCGATTGCTTCTTCCGGTGCTGGGCGTGGAGGGGGAACTGGACGCCTAACCGCCGTGAGCCCTCGAGCTGGGCTCGGCTGTCCCGTCTTGCCAGCCAGCCACCGGAAGAAAACGCGAGCGCTGGCATGGTTCGCATTGCGTGTTTCCGGTTTCCAGTCTTGCGTTCCGCTCCACGAAACAAGATGCGTTTCCGTAACTGCTTCGGGTGGGACATCAAGATAGCGGGCCATGGTCCGTAGGTGGCGAAGCCGAGTGTCGATAGTTCTTTCTCTTCGTCCCAGGGCGCGAAGGTAGATTTCGAATTCTCGCAATACTTCACCCCACCCGTTAGGAACACGGGCGAGTGTTTCTCGTTCTGATATGAGCATGTATAAGGGTCTACCTGCCCTTTCGTGCCCCATCGCGCTATTGCCAGCTCGCCAGCAAGCCGTATCGCCAGCATGACGGCATGACGGCATGACGGCATGACGGCAAAGCAGAAGCGGCGAACATTCCACCAGAGAAATAGGGGAGAGGACAAAGACCCAGAGGTCGTAGGTTCGAATCCTGCCCCCGCTACCAACTTCGGATCAGCCCCCTCTTCGGAGGGGGCTTTTCCTGTTTCTAGGGGAGAAACACGGCGGGGGAGAAGGTCCGTGATCTCAACACCGAAGAAGTCGGCAGTCTTAAAAAGGTCCTCCGCAGTCCAGGCGACCTGACCGTAAATCTTCCTACTGACAGCCGCCCCAGTTATACCAAGTGCAAGCCCGACATCTTTCCGCTTAACACGCTTGCGGAACATCAATTGGTCAACCTTAGCCCCGATGGCTTCGTTGACTGTCATTGCCGTTTCCGTTTGACTCATAGTTAAAACTGTAACATACAATCACAACTACAGCAACTAATTGAAACTGTAAGTTGCGAAACCTTGGCCGGTGTGATTACTTAAAAGTATGAACGTGAGTGATAGTTGCAAAAATGAGGTCTGGTTGACTCCAGACGAAGCAAGGAAGCGAATACCGGGCAATCCATCTGGAGTGACTGTTCGAAAGTGGGCCAAGAAAGGCTACCTCGGCGGCGCGATCCAGCTACCGAACGGGCACTGGCAAATTCCGGTCTCCGCGATCGATCAACTTTTGAAGGGGGCATAGCTGGTGGAGACATTAAAAAACGTCGCTTCTGCTCGCAACAGAAACGACGTCACCGAAAAGAACGGCATTCTTTTTCTTGAGCATATTCTACACCGGAACCATGGTTTGTCTAGGGCGGGGGTGTAGGCGTCATGGGCTTTAAAGAGATGACAGCCGTTGTTGACAACGTTCGCGGCTTGAAGAGTTCAGCCAAGTTTTGCCTCGCAATGATTGCTGACCGTGTCTATCCGCAGCCTGAAAAATATGGCGACCACATTCCTCGAGCGGAGATATTCGTTGACGAGCTTTGTCGCCGCACTGAACAGTCAAGGGCAACTGTGCATCGGCACCTTGCAGAGTTAGAGAAATGTGGACTCATTTTCAGAGATTGTCGGTGGGGGGTCGACCAGAACGGTCACACCACGCGATCGGCGAGCCTGGTTGCACTAAATATTGACGCGATTACGCGAGGGGACTTTCAAGACGACGGCAAAAATGCAGGTCAGGCCGTAAGTCTCAAAATGAGACATACGAAAAACCCGTTCGATAAAGACGCTGGTCAGGCCGTAAGTCTCAAAATGAGACATACGGAAAACGGCATGGACCGTAAGTCTCAAAATGAGAAGCCGTGTGTCTCAAAAGATGGCTCCGTAAGTCTCACTGGTGAGACATATAACTATGAAACAAATAAAACATCCCTTCCCCCCAAGCCCCCCGTTCGGAAGAAACGGGATCGCCGTTCGTCGGCTTCGTCGACGGGCGAACCTAGCGGTTCGAGGGGAGGGGAGGAGACTCTCCATGAATGGACCGATCGGCTTCGTACGATTTCGCTAGCGCTCATCGGTGAAGCGGTCCTGCCGGATGGAGTGACAAACGAAGAGCTGCAAGCCGTGCGCGAGCTCGAGGCGCAACAGCGCACTCAAGCGGTCAAAGCGTTGCCAGAAGCTACCAGCGATGTAATTACGCCGGTGGAAGCTGAAACGCCGTCCACGGACCATGCAGTGAGCGAAAGCACCGTTCTAGGCCAGGAGGCTCCCACTGCGGAGCGTGGCGAAGCAGCAGGCTTGTCACAGGCGGAGCTTGTCACCCTTGCGCGTGAGGTGCTGCCAGCACCGATGCAGGCAATGGGCCCTCATCACCTTGCTCGTATTGGGCATGCGATTGACCAGCGCCTCCACGCTGGCTGGTCGAAAGGCGACATAACGCTAATCCTTGCCATGCGACAGCTGCCAAGCAATGTTCGGAACTTAACTGGCCTGGTCATGGCGCGACTTCGGGATGACGTGCCACTGGATCAACCGCCGATTAGTGCAGGACTTGGCCAGCATTCCAGCTTCGAGGCTCCGCTGATGCCGTCGCGCAAAATGGCGCCAGAAAAACGCTCCGCAATCGACGCATGCGACCTGTGTGACGACAACGGCTTTGTGTCAACGCCAGATGGAACCGCAGTGATGCGCTGCACCCACGATGCGTGCAAGGAGGCTATCTGATGGGGACGAAGCCTGCTGGCGTCGCTCCCATTGATCGGGAGCGATCGCCTAAAAAAGACCTTGCAAAACAAGTTGCACTCCCGGAGTTTTTCGCCGACGCGGCCTGTGCCACAGCAGGCCTTGCCGGGGCGTGGGATGCAAGCATCCACGGAGAAACCGACGAAGACCGCGCTCAACGTCAGTGTGAAGCGATCAGTGTGTGCAAGCGCTGCCCAATTGCCGAGCAGTGCTACCAATTCGCACTGGAAAATGTTGAGTGTAAAGGCATCTGGGGTGGAGTGCTCTTCGTGAAAAACCGGCAAAATAGGCCCGCAGCCAGCGCATAAGCACAAATAACACCATTACGAACTTAGGTATAGCCCCCAATATGGGGGAGGGGGTTTACTTAGTGGCCATTTCGGCAAATATCAGGGATTGCTCATTGTTTTGACATGATTTTCAGAAAGGTAGGGATCGAAGTGAAAGCTAGCAACTTGCGCCGTCGTATTATCGCGACAGTGCTCGGGGCATCGCTGGTGGGCACTGTCCCGATAGCATCTGCACAGGCATCGACCGGCGAAGTGTCAAACTTCCAGTCGATGTTGGACGCACACAATGCCAAGTTTGGAGAGTTTTCTTATGTCCATGGTAAGGAACGTCAGCCATTTGGCAGCTCGCTATCGTCTGCTCTAAGCCTTGGTGCGTTCACGTCTGATGCGTCGTGGCCTTTCTACGGCTGCCCAGATGACTCCTGGGACTTTGCGAAACTGACGAACTATGACGCTGACAAAAACAGCGGTGTGGGTACGCGAGATCGCTACAAGCAGGCCCTTGAGAAGAATCGCGCAGACTGTGACGCTTCTCTGCAGCGGATCGTCGATGCAGCAGGTAAACAGGCCTGGTCGCCATCGATGGAAGCTCTGGCGAACGAAAACGCGGTACTCACCCGTGCAGCGCTGAAAGAAGCGAACACGCTTGAAAACCCTCTGGAACCGGAGGTGACGGCTGGCCCGACCTACGGACCGATTGCGCTTGATATTGTCAAGGCAAAACGCAAGGCGTATATCGAAGAGATTGCAAAAGCGAAGTGGTCACCTACCGTCGAGCGCACCGCTCGTGACGCAAAGGCAGCGATGCCAGCAGAAGTGCATGGCGATATCGCATCGGCGATTAATGAGGCACGTCAGCGTCACCTCAACGAGATTGTGCAGCAAAAGCAACCCTGGTCGCTGGAATGGGCATCCCAGCTGCAACACATGGAAGAGTACGCACCTGAATTGGCGAAAAAGGCAAACGATCGCAAATTTGATTTGCTCGTTGAATCGTTTGCAACTGACGGCAAAGGCTGGTCGCCAGAGTGGGAAAAGAAACTCAACACCGCAACTACCGGGGCTTCGAAGCAGCAACTCGATCGAAAGAATGCCGCAATCGGCAAGCAGCGCGACGCCTTTATGAGCGTGGTGCGTGCAGATTCCGCAGCGTGGTCGCCGGAGTGGGAAGCGTCCCTTGCCGAATTCAAGAAGGCTGATGGTCGTCGTGCAGGCGTCTTGCTCAACGAGCGTCGCAAGCAAGCTCTGAACGGGTTTGTGACCGATAATCGTTCGTGGACTCGCGAGTGGGATGATCAGATCGCGCCATTAGCAGCAGTTTATGCAGACGCTGGAAAGCTGCGCGCGCAGCGTCGAAGCGACTTTGTTCGAAACACGACCGCGAATAATGCGTGGAATGAAATCAACGACCGTGACTTCCAGTCCTTTATCGAAGACTCCAAGCTCAAGCGCGTTGTCCTCGCTGATGATGTGCTCGCCAAGGTCGATCAGTGGCGCAAGGACACAGTTGATGGTCTGAGCGAGAACCGCAAGTGGTCGCCGAAGCTGGAAGAAGAGTTCGCGTATCTCGCACTCGTGTATCCGCGAGCGAAGTCTGAACTGGAAGCGTTGCGCAAGCAGGTAGCAGAGCAAGCAGTTGCTGATATGGCTGCAAACGGCTGGAATCTTGACGCTGACAAGAAGCTTGCCGAGGTCGCAAGCGTGCAGCATGCGCCGTACGGCAAGACGCTGCACACCCAGCGTATGGAGGGGCTGGAAAAGCTCAACCAGGCAGAGTGGACGCCGGAAATTGATGCGAAACTCAAAGAGCTTGGCCGCGTGTTGCCTGTTGCAGCAGATGCGGCGCAGAAGCGTCGCGAAGCGACTTTCGAGGCACTTGATGTGCCAAGCGAATGGAGCCAAGAAGCTGAAACGAAGCTCGCTGGCCTGGTCGAGGTGGGCTTTGCCCCAGCTGTGACTGCGATCGATACGCTGCGTGCTGAAAAACTCGCGTCTCTCGAGGCACAGCCGAGGACTCCTCAACGCGATGTGGAGCTCGGCCAGCTTGCAGAGGTCTACAAGCCTGCAACGAATGTGCTCAACGGTCTTCCAGCAGATCATCGCGATGTACCAGGTGACGGCGCAAGCGATGGTGATACGGACGCATCGAATGCGCCTGAAAACCAGCAGAAACCGGGTGAGAACTCTGGCACCGACACCAAGCCTGGTGGCAACGCAAAGGCGCCTGAATCGGAGACGCCGCAGTCGCCGTCGGAACCTGATCCGACGCAGCATCTGCGTGGAGACAAGGCTGATGGGTCTTCGGTCATGGAGACCAAGGAAATCGTCGGCATCGTCATTGGCGCGCTGACCGCTCTCGGTGGTCTGCTTGCCACGTTGCTGCCTGTCATCGACCGGTTTATGAAGAGGTAGGAAATGACTGTGCGTGCAATGAGGGGGTTTGTGGTTGGCGTGAGCAGCCTTGTGGTGTTGTCTGGGTGTGCCTCAAATGCAGTTGAACAACCTGCAGTTGTTGCTGCGACGATGCAGCCTGGGCTCACTGCAACCAGTGTTGCATCGCCTACGACGTCTCCCTCAGCGACGCCGTCGGCTTCCTCGTCGACAACGACGACGGAAGAATCCTCGAAGTCTTCCGAATCATCGGCAGCGTCGAGTAAGGCAGAAGAGCCTGTCCAGCAGGCTCCGGCTCCCGTGCAGCAAGCAC
>NZ_KV789257.1:0-1205 GCF_001807505.1 Corynebacterium sp. HMSC08D02
GTGACGGTACCTGGAGAAGAAGCACCGGCTAACTACGTGCCAGCAGCCGCGGTAATACGTAGGGTGCGAGCGTTGTCCGGAATTACTGGGCGTAAAGAGCTCGTAGGTGGTTTGTCGCGTCGTTTGTGTAAGTCCACAGCTTAACTGTGGGACTGCAGGCGATACGGGCATAACTTGAGTGCTGTAGGGGAGACTGGAATTCCTGGTGTAGCGGTGAAATGCGCAGATATCAGGAGGAACACCGATGGCGAAGGCAGGTCTCTGGGCAGTAACTGACGCTGAGGAGCGAAAGCATGGGTAGCGAACAGGATTAGATACCCTGGTAGTCCATGCCGTAAACGGTGGGCGCTAGGTGTGAGTCCCTTCCACGGGATTTGTGCCGTAGCTAACGCATTAAGCGCCCCGCCTGGGGAGTACGGCCGCAAGGCTAAAACTCAAAGGAATTGACGGGGGCCCGCACAAGCGGCGGAGCATGTGGATTAATTCGATGCAACGCGAAGAACCTTACCTGGGCTTGACATGTAGCGGATCGCCGCAGAGATGTGGTTTCCCTTGTGGTCGCTATACAGGTGGTGCATGGTTGTCGTCAGCTCGTGTCGTGAGATGTTGGGTTAAGTCCCGCAACGAGCGCAACCCTTGTCTTATGTTGCCAGCACGTAATGGTGGGGACTCATGAGAGACTGCCGGGGTTAACTCGGAGGAAGGTGGGGATGACGTCAAATCATCATGCCCCTTATGTCCAGGGCTTCACACATGCTACAATGGTCGGTACAGCGCGTTTGCTACCTTGTGAGGGGATGCTAATCGCACAAAGCCGGCCTTAGTTCGGATTGGGGTCTGCAACTCGACCCCATGAAGTCGGAGTCGCTAGTAATCGCAGATCAGCAACGCTGCGGTGAATACGTTCCCGGGCCTTGTACACACCGCCCGTCACGTCATGAAAGTTGGTAACACCCGAAGCCAGTGGCCTGTCATGGGAGCTGTCGAAGGTGGGATCGGCGATTGGGACGAAGTCGTAACAAGGTAGCCGTACCGGAAGGTGCGGCTGGATCACCTCCTTTCTAAGGAGTTTTTTATTGTGGCTCACAGTTGTGGGCTTGTTTGTTGGTTGAGTCACCGTGGGTGTGGCTGCCAATTGTTGTTTCCGGGTGGAGACACACCAGCTACAGACTGTCATGCATTCGTGTGGTGGTTGTGGTTGTGGT
>NZ_KV789258.1:0-4516 GCF_001807505.1 Corynebacterium sp. HMSC08D02
TCAAAACACCACTGCCACCAAACAGGGGGGACACGTGTCATCGTGCTCACCTCGATGAACGCCAAAAGGCCCCTTCCGAAAGTGGAAGGGGCCTTCTGCTAGGCGAAATTACTTCTCAGGCTGCGCCGGAGCATTTGCCTCAGTAGTAGGGACCGGGGTTGCGGTCCTGATTACGTCGTTCTTCTTCGAAGAACCGTAAATGAGGGTGTCGTTACCCGTTGCCTTACCAATCTGGTAGGACGAGGTCTTGTCGCCCTGGCCACAGGAGCGGAGCACAGCGTCCGCGATGAGCAGACCCACAGTAATCGTTCCGAGAGCACCGGCTGCGAGGCCGACCATCTCTGGGTTGGCTACGTTGAATGAGGCCTGGAGGCCCGCAGCGCGCTCTGCGCGGTCGGGGTCGTAGATGCCCAGGCCACGCTGGATGCGGTCGTTTGCCTCGCGGACAGCGGCGTTCAGCTTGCCCTGGACGCCTTCAAGGCCCGGAACGCGAACCTGGGACAGGATACCCAGCGGGATCAGGAGCAGCAGCGGCGAAGCGATGCCCACGAGGGATGCGATGCACTTGCCGTCGGAAGAAGTAGCCACATCCTTACTCGTGAGCTCGACATTGATTCGAACTCGCTTCTGCGGCTGACCGTTCACCTGAGGGATGAACGTGATGTGGGTCGTGCCCTTCTCGATGCCGCCCTTACCAGGCTTGATCGTGATGGACCCGTCCGGGTTCGGAACAACCATGTCCGGATCCACCGGCTTGCAGTTCGAACCAGAGCAAATCTCAATGTCGGTCGCGCCACCGCCAGGAACGACAATCTTCCAGGAACCATCTGGGTTCGGGCTGACATCGTGGTTGCCTGGCTTGCCGATGATGTTGCCCTCGGACGTAGCCGGGACGTCGATCTCAATGATACGAACCGGGTTGCCAGCACCGTCAACTTCCTCGATGAGGACGCGACCAGACTTCTGCGGCAAAGGCTTCACATTGAAGCTGCCCGGGTGGGTCGGGATCTCCTCGATGATGTCCTTACCGCGAAGGACACGGAAAGTGTTGCCTTCGCCCGTGGTGATCTTGTCGGTCAGCTTCGGCTGGTAGACACGACGCTCCTCGACGAACTTCAGCACACCACCGCTCTTGGTGATGGTGATGTTGTGTGTCTTCACAACCTTGCCGTTGTTCTTCTCAACGACAACAATCTTCTTACCCTCGGTGTTCTCGTTGATCCGCAGCTCGAACTTCTTGTCGGTGTCGTTGACGACGGTGACGTATTCCTTGCCCTCAACAACCTCGTACTTGTTGTTGTTGACAATGGTGACGTCGAAGGTGCCCTGCTCCGTGATCTTGTGCTCAACAACGGAGTTGTTGGAGGAATCGGAGCCGCTACCGGTTCCCTTGGTGATATCCAAAATGAACTGCTTGTAGACCTTGCCGTCCTTGTCGGTGACGTCGAGGACGACCTTGCCCTGAGCGCCGTCCTTCGGCGTAACGGTCCACTCGTCGCCGTTCTGGGTCACCTCAACGAGGTTCTCGCCTTCGACGACGGTGAGCTTGTCGCCAGGGTTGAGATCGGTGGTGAACTTGTCATCCGAGGTGATCTTGAACTCGGACTTGTTCGGCTTCGTCAGCTCAACATTGTAGGTGTAGCGAGAAACCGGCAGGCCGCGGGAGTTCTGGACCTCGAGGACAACCTTGCCAGAAACGCCCTTCTTGAACTTGATCTTGCCGCCGCCAGCTTCGTTGACGTCGCCGTCGATCAGGTCCTTACCAGACACCACGACGAGCTTCTGCTTGTCAGGATTGGGCGGCACAGGGGCAGGCTGCTCCGAGTCATCTGGAAACGTGCCAGCGTCGAACTCGTGAACCTTAGCAGGCTTGACGTGGATCGTGTACTCGATCAGCGCATGGCCGCCCTTGGACTGCTCGACGACCTTGATGTCACCCTCGAAGTCAGGGTTCGGCATCAGGTAGAACTTTTCAGGATTTTCCTGATCCTCAACCCAGCTGAAGTTATCTTCACCATCTGGGAATACGAACTCGTTAGAGCTTAGGCCCTTCGTCAGGATCGCCGTGTTGCGGTTCGTAATTGTGTAGTCGTCGACTTTCTGTGTCGCAGGCTTCGCCTCTTGTGGTGTAACGACGATCGTGTACACCGCGACCAGGTTGCCCTCGGCATCCTTGACATGCGCAACGATCAGGCCGTCGGCGCTTGGCTTCAGGGTCCACTCTCCGGTGCCCTCAAGCTGAGCTGGGTCGACGAGATCCTTACCGCGGACGATCTCGATCTTGTCGCCGTCCTGACCCTTGACCTTCACAGATCCGCCGACGGCAATGATTTCCGTCTCGGAATCAACGAGAACGTTGCGGCCTTCACGTACGTCGAGGGTGAACGTGAAGGTTTCGCCCTTATCGTTCTTCGCGCGGACAATCACAGTGCCGGTCTGGCCAGCCTTCGGAGTCAGTACCCACTGGTCACCCTTCTTTTCGAGGGACTCGATCAGGTCCTGGCCCTTGAGAATCTCAGGCTCACCCTGGATGTTGTCTACCTCGATCTTGTACGAGGAGATGTTACCGATCACGCGGGACTGGTTGTACTTGTTCGGCTTGGTATCGATGTTGAACTCGTAGTTCTGCTCGTTACCGGTTGGCTTGCCGTCCTTGTCAACCTCGAACACCTTGACCTTCACCCGGCCTGTGATGACGCCAGCCTTGACGTTTACGTTCAGGGTGTTGCCATCCTCGGTGGTGGTGACCTTTTCCTTGCCCTCGGTGACTTCGTACTTCCAGCCCTCTGGGATCGTAATGGACTGGTCAAGGCCAGTAACCCCGACGTTGAAGAAGTGGTTGTCCACGCGAACAGTCTTCTCGGTGGTCTTCTCGGAATCCTTGTTCACCACGTGGATGCGGTACTCGTGGCGGTTGCCGTCACCGTCCTTGATGATGATGCGGACGTCGCCCTCACCCTGCTTCTTCGGGGTGATAACGAGGCGGTTATTTTCCTTGGTGACCTCGACGAGGCCGTTGGAGTCGTCGACAAACTCGATGCTCCAGTCGCCCAGCTTCTTCGGCTCGATGACCTTCGACTCGCTCGTGTTGGAGAAGTCGTAGAAGTAGTTGAACTGGGAGTAACGACGCTCGATCGTGGTCGTTTCGTGCTTCTCGGAAACGCGGGTGACGGTGGTGCCAACAACCTTTGTCTCGGTCTTCGGCGCAGCGGTGACCGTCTTCGTCTCGGTCTTCGGCGCGACATTCTTCGTCTCGGTGACGTAGACAGGCTCAGTAACCGTGACCTTCGGCTGGACCTTGTCGGTCTCGGTGATCGTCGGCTTCGCCGTTGCAGTTTCGGTGACGGTTACCGGGTCACGCTTCTCCACGACGATGACGCGCGGATCTTCCGTGACGGTCTCAGTGGCGGTGGACGTTGGTCCGCCCTGCTCGAACTCGGTGACGGTAACAGCAGGCTTCACTACCTCATGCGTCACGGTCTCCGTTTCCGGAGCGACCTCAACCGTCTTGTAGTGAACTTCCTGCCGCTCGTTGGTCTTCGTCACCGTCGGACGAACGGTCACCGTCTCCCGCTCGACACCGCCATCCTTGTACACAGTGTGCGTGATGGTCGGGCGGCCGGTCTCGGTCACGGTGGAGGTGACACCAGCTTCACCAGGAACCGTCACGGTGGTGGTCACAGTGCCGCCGCCGTTGCCGCCGCCTGGGCGTGGGTAGAAGCCGTCCAGGCCCGGCTGGGTCGGAGGGATCAGACGCTGGAAGGTTGCCTCGCGGCCATCCTGGTAGATGTTGTAATCCTTCGGCAGCAGGATGGTGACGTACTCGCCAGCACGGACGGTGCTGGAGACGCGGCTGAACGCAGCCTCATCCTTGATCAGTGCGAAGTTCGGCTGGAACTCCTGGGTGCCGCCGAAGACAGCGCTGACGCGGAAACCGGTCCACTGGGTGAACTCCTGGTTAGTCACGCGAACGCCGTTCTGGGTCTGGCCGTTCATGATGTAGGAACGCTGGCCGTCCAGAACGCTCTTGTTGTTCGACAGCAGAGCCTGCAGCGCGACGTTCTTCTTCTTAACGTCCTCGAAGTTGCGGTTGTACCAGGAGACCAGCATCGACTTCGTCAGCGAGATCGCTGCCGTCTCGATGTCTGCGTTAATACCAAGGTCGCCGTTAAAGCCGTTGAAGCCGTACAGGCCGGACATGCCGTCCAGCTTGCGCAGCTCGTAGCCCTGGGTCTGCAGGTTTGGCTGTGGCTTCTCAAGGTCGATGCACCAGCCTGGGCCGAGTGGGGTGACCTGCATCCAGGTCTTCAGCATGGCCTGGTAATCATTCTGATTCGTGAGCATCTTGATCTGCTCAGTGTTAAAGCGCAGCGCCTCAGCGTACTTATCGTTCGGCAGCGAAGAGTACGTGCTCGTAATGCGCTCGTCTGCGCTTGCGTCCGGGGCGACGACGACAGCGCCACCTGCAATCATTGCGCCTGAAATCAGGCCGGCCATGATTCGCTTCTTAAGATGT